>CAIUAC010001332.1 GCA_903896985.1 uncultured Sandaracinus sp. | reverse complement strand
GTGGCGCTCCGTAACTATGGTGCGCTCCTCCGCTTGGGTCCGCTCCTCGAAGAGGCGATCGACGTGCTCGAGCGCTGCGTGGCGCTCGCGCCGCACGACGCTGCCGCTCAGAGCTACCTGGGCACGGCGCTCTCGTCGCGGTGCGAACATCGGCGCGCGCTGACGCACCTCGCCAAGTCGGTCGAACTCTCGCCCGGCACTCTCCTCTATCACGACAATCTGCTGCTGTATTCGCACTACGCGACCCCCTCGAAGGCCGAGCACCTCGCCAAGCTCCATCGCGCCTACGGCTCGGTCGTCGCCGCCGCAGTGAAGCGCCTGACGCAGGCCCCGAGTGTGCGCGCTCCAGAGCGGCGCCTGCGCATCGGCTATGTGTCTGCGGACTTCCGTCGGCACTCCGTCGCGTTCTTCCTCGAACCGCTGCTCGAGCAGCGCGATCGCACGCAAATCGAGGTGTACGCCTACAGCAACGTGCGCGCCCCCGACGAGGTCACCATCGCCTTGCAGGGGCTGGTGGAGGTGTGGCGCGACCTTCGACCCCTCGACGACGACGACGCGGCGGCGCTGATTCGCGCCGACGAGATCGACGTCTTGATCGACCTCTCGGGACACACGAACGGCAATCGCCTCGCGGTCTTTGCCCGCAAGCCTGCGCCCGTGCAGATAACGTATCTCGGCTATCCGAACACGACGGGTCTGTCGTGCATCGACTATCGACTCACCGACGCAGAGTGCGATCCGCCGGGCTCGACGGAGTCACTCCACACCGAGCGACTCCTGCGCTTGGACACTGGCTTTCTCTGCTACGGACCCCCGACCTTCGCGCCGGAGGTCAGCGTCCCGCCCTCGAGCACCGGGCGTCCGCCGACGTTCGGCTCGTTCAACGCGCTCAACAAGCTCTCCGACGAGACGCTCGCGCTCTGGGCGCGCTTGCTGCGCGAGACGCCGGAGGCGCGCCTCCTGCTCAAGCACAGCTTCCTCGGGCAGCCTGAGAGCAAGGCGCGCTTCGAGGCGCTGCTGCAGGCGCATGGGCTGCCCCTGGAGCGAGTCGAACTCCTCGGTCATGTGCCGGCGTTGTCTGGACACCTGAGCGCGTACGGCGCCGTCGACGTCGCCCTCGACAGCTTCCCGTATCACGGCACGACGACCACCTGCGAGGCGCTCTACATGGGCGTGCCCGTCGTCAGCCTGGCCGGCGACACCCATGTGTCGCGCGTCGGGGTGAGCCTGTTGAAGCGCGCGGGCTTGTCGGACTTGGTCGCGACGGACCACGACGCGTATGTGCGCATCGCGCAGGACCTGCTGCGTGACGAGGCGCGGCGCGTCGCCCTGCGCGCGACCATGCGAGAGCGGCTGCGAGGGGGCGGTCTCACCGACGCTCCGCGCGTGACGCGCGCCTTCGAGGACGCGCTCCGGCACGCCTACGAGTCCATCGTCGGCGACGCGGGCGCACCAGACTCCGCGCGCCCGGCGGCTTGGAAGACTCCCTTGCTGGCCGTCCCGCTCCCCGATCGACAGGCGGTGTGGCGCACGTTCGGCGGCGGGCTCCGGATCGCGTCGCCCGCGGGGGTGAAGACGCTCCTCGGCTACCGCCTCGAGGAGCAGGGCGACAGGTCCGAGGACGAGCTGCGCTTCGTGTGCAAGGTGCTCTCGGAGGGCGATGTGGCGGTCGACGCGGGCGCGAACCACGGCCTCTACGCGCTGCCGATGGCGCGCGCCGTCGGCCCGTCTGGGCGCGTCCTGGCGATCGAGCCGCAGCCCTTGTTCGCGGGGCGCCTGCGGGCGAGCGCGGTGGCCAATCGCCTCTCGCAGCTGACCGTGCTGGAGGCGGCGGTGTCGAGCGAGGAGGGGCGCGCGTCGTTCGATCTGGATGCGAGTCCAGAGTCCGACTCTCCCTCGGTGGGCAGCCCTCCCCAGCTCGCGAGCGTCGACGTCCGCGTGACGACGCTCGACCGCGCGATCAGCGAAGCGGGCCTCGCAGGGGTGAGCTTCGTCAAGCTCGACGTCGGCGGCGCGGAGGTCGACGCGCTCGAGGGTGCGACCGAGTTGCTCGCCCGCGACCAACCGCTCGTGATGGTGGAGCGCCAGCACGCGAACGCGGCGAACGTCGGTCTGTTCGAGCGACTGAGCGCGCTCGGCTACGGTGCCTATCGGCTCGTGCCGGGGCTGCAGTTGCTTTGTCCACATCCTCCCGGCGGCGACCCAGACACGTTCTCGACGAGGGTGTTTGGGGCGAGCGCCGCCCGCGCGCAGCGGCTCGAACAGGCGGGCTCGTTGGCCCGCGAGTTCGCCGCAGAGCGCGAGTTGCCCGGCGTCCGCTCGTACGAGGCGGTGCTGCCGAAGCGGCTGCTCGCGCGGCAGCCGGACTTGCGACGCGGCTTCGACGTGGACACTCCCGGCGCGCGCGCGCACCGGGGCGCGCTCGAGCACTTCGCGCTCGCGCAGCAGCCGACGCTCGCCCCGTCCGTGCGCGTGTTCGCGCTGCGACGCGCCGTCGAGTTGGCGCTGGCGTCGATCGACAGCCCGACGGAGCTCTCGCGGCTGATGACGCTCGCCCGCGTCGCGTGGGCGTGGGGGCGGCGCTCGGTCACGCTCGAGGCGCTCGAGACGGCGTTTGCCGTGGCGAAGAGCAAGCAAGTGCGTGTCGAAGAGCCGTTTCTCGCGGCGTGTCCGCGCTACGACGACCTCGACCCGGGCGGGCGACTCGGTGACTGGTGCGTGTCCGCGATCCTCGAGCAGCTCGAGCAACTGCGCGCGCCCTCGTCGTTCTACACGCCGAACCCCGCAGAGACGGTCTCGCGCCTCGAGGTGCTCGTGCAACATGGCCAGCCGAGCCCGGAGATGTCCCGCCGACTCCTGCTGCTGAGGGGCGCGCGGGCATAGAAATAGGGGGCTCGGCGCGATTGCCGCCGCGTGGCGCGTGGCCGTAGGATGCGCCGATGTTCGTCGAGCTCCTCGTCCCTACTGCCGCCCGCCCGTTCTCGTGGATAGACCTCAGCGACCCGTCCCTCGAGGAGCTCGCCCAGACCGCCGCCAAGCACGGACTCCCCTCCGCCGCGCTGCACGACTGTATGCGGGCGGCGCTCTTGCCCCAGCATCGAGTGATCGGCCGCCGCACCCATCTGCTGATCGTTCGCGCGCACGACGCGACCCCCACGCGCGGCACCGACAGCGTGCAGTCCATGACGAAGAAGCTCGGGCTCTTCGTCGGGGAGGGTTGGGTGATCAGCGTTCACCGCCGGCCGCTGCCGCTGCTCGAGGCCGTCGCGCAGCGCTGGACCAAGTCCGAGGAGGTCGCGACCTCGACCGCGGCGGAGCTCGCGCTCGAGCTCGTCTTGGCCGCTGTGGACACGTTTCAAGAGCCGCTCGAGGCGGCCGAGCTGCAGATCCACGAGTTCGAGGCGGCGACGCTCTTCGAGCGCAAGAGTGACCTCCAGTGGGAGCCGATCGTCGAGACCAAGACCCGGATTCGCACGCTCAAGCGCCTGCTCTGGCACACCTCGAACGCGCTCGGGAAGCTCGCGCTGCATCTGCCGACGGAGGTCCGCGCGGTCACGGACGCGCGCGCGCACACCGACAACCTCGCGCTGTTCGCGGATGGCCTCGACGACGACCTCGACAGCCTCCTCAACGTGCAGCTCTCGCTCGCCTCACACCGCACCAACGAGGTGATGCGCATCCTGACGATCTTCTCGGCGTTCTTCCTGCCGATCACCTTCATCGCCGGCGTCTACGGCATGAATTTCGAGCATATGCCGGAGCTACCCTGGCGCTACGGCTACGCGGGAGTGTGGGGCGCGATCATCGCCACCGTCGTCAGCGTCGCCCTCTGGTTCCGGCGGAACGGCTGGCTCGGTCGCTGACGCGCGGCGCTCAGGCGGGGCGGAGCACGCAGCCGCCCGTCACCTCGCCGCTCCACTTCGCCCGCATCGCCTCGCGGTACTCGGACAGCGGGAATCGGTGCGAGACGTGCGGGCGAAGCTCGCCAGCGTCGGCCCACGCGAGGATCTGCGCCAGTCGCGGCGGGCGCGAGTGTGGGTCCTGCGCGGTGGAGATCGCCGTCGGGCAGCCGAGCACGTCGAGCCCCTTCATCAGGAGCAGATTGGTCGGCAGTACGTTCGCGTTCGGCGCGCCGCGCAGCCCCTTGCCGCGCGCGACGAAGGGCGTCGAGGCCCAGCCGACGATCAGAAAGCGCGCGCCGAAGCGCACGGCGCGCAGGCTCTCGAGCGAGATCTCGCCACCGACTCCGTCGTACACGACGTCGACTCCGCGCCCGCCGGTCAGCGCCTTCACGTCCTCCGAGAAGCGCCTCGTCGAGCCGTCCGCGTCCGTGGCGAGCACGGCGTGATCGGCGCCCTCGCTCAGCACCGCGTCGAGCTTGCTCTGCGTGCGGCCGGTGGCGATCACCGTCGCGCCGAGGAGCTTGGCGAGCTGCACGGCGGCGAGCCCGGTCGCCCCCGACGCGCCGTGAATCAGCACCGTCTCGCCGGGCTGGAGCGCGCCGCGCGTGACGAGGCAGTGATAGGCAGTCTCGTAGTTGCCCAGCAGGTTGCACGCCTGGTCGAACGACAAGCCACCTGGAATCCGATGCACGGCCTCGGCCGGCGCGACCGCATAGGACGCGAAGCCTCCATATTGCTGGTAGTTGCCGAGCGAGCGCGGCCCCGCGAGAAAGCCATCGACGAGCACTGAATCACCGACCGAGACGGACTCTCGTGCGGCCGGTCCCCTCCAAGCGACGATGCCCGAGTACTCGAGTCCAGGGCAGTATGGCGGCTTCGGCATGTGCTGGTATTGGCCGCTCGTCATCAGTAGATCGACCCAGCCGACCGAGGCGCTGCGAACGGCGATCACGACGTCGCGCGCATCGAGCGTCGCCGGGTCGGGCGCGGGCATCGGCTCGAGCGAGGTGTGGTGTTCGATCGCGTCGAGGGGGGTCTCTCCGAATTCGGAGACGACGACTCGGAGCCCCGGTTCGGGGAAGTTCGGAGACGGGGCTTCTTGGGTCATCGAGGGGATCGTCTCCTGCGTCGGTGTCACTCGCCGAGTCGGAAGCGCAGCGACGCGCCGAGCATCCCGCCGCCCTCGAAGTACGCGCCTTGGAGGCCGAGCGCGAGGTGGGGAAGCGGAAGGTACTCTCCCGACACGTAGAAGCCGAGGGGCCCGTCCACCCACTCGCGCGTCGACGGGTAGCTGACCAAGCCGGCGGCGTAGCGAATGCGCGCCTCCTCGAGGTGCTCGACCCGTCCGCCGCTGTTGGTGAGCATTCCACTCAGGCCGACGCGGAACGTGTTCACGCCGAGGAGCGCGTCGCGATCGAGATAGCCAGCCTCCAGGCCGAGAATCGAAAAACCGGCCCTGAGGTGTCCGCCGAGGCGCAACTGGACGCCCTCGTCCACGGTCGAGCCTAGCCCGCTGGACGTCGTCCGGGCGGAGGCGAGGCCGCCGTAGACCGCGACGCCAAAGGCGAAGCTCGGGCTCTCGACCTCGGCCCAGGCGTTCACGAAGCCGAAGGGCGTGGCCTCGTAGGTTGGGGTGCCGGTGCCTCCGGTGCGGAGCGTCGCGTAGCCGCCGCCCGCGCGTCCGCCGAGGCTCGTCGTCCACGCCTCGCCGACGGGCAGCCGAGCCTCGTAGCGGAGCCAGCCCGAGAAGGCGGTGCGGTCGTAGGTGGTGTAGCTCCCGGAGCAGCCGTCGCCGACGGTGTACGAAGTGCGCCCTCCCGCGCCCTCGAGGCCGAGCCAGTGCTCCACGCTGCGCGGCGGGGGGCCGAGCGGGGCGTCGGGGATCGGCTCCGGGTCGAGGAAGGGCGCGCCGCCCGCGGGCGCCTCGGGGATCGGCCCGAGCTGCAGGGCGAGGTGCCGCACCCGCAGCGAAGCGCCGCTGTCGCGCACGCTGCCGAGGCGCACGAGGAGCTTGCGGGCGTGGTCCACCTCGTAGATCCAGCCGCGCCCGTCGATGACGTCGTCGACGTCGTGGGGCCCGTCCGCGCGGGCGAGCGTCGTCTCGACGTGCTGCGCGAGCAGAGCCGCGAGCACGAGCGCGAGCGACGGTGCCGCGAGGCGCTGGGCGAGGCGAGGCAGCGCGAACCTCGGGAGCGCGAGCGCCTTGCTCCCGGTGGGCAGGCGCAGCTCGGGGAGCCGGACGGCGGGCACCGCGGCCAGCAGCGTCAGCAGGTGCACGCGATAGAGGAACGGCGTCTGCGCGTCGTCGCAGAGCACGCCGAGCAGCCACGCGCCGCCGAACACTCCCCACGTCGCGAGCACGCTCGGCGTCAGCGCTGGCGCGTCGTCGGAGCGCGCTGCATCCACCCTTTGGCGCGCGCGCCGCTCGAGCGCGTAGCCGAGCGCGAGCGTGCCGAGCGAGCCGAGCAGGAGCGCCCACTGCAGGCGATCGAGCCCGGCGAGCGAGCCGAGCTTCGCCCACCAGACGTTGACCATCGCGCGCGTTCCGTCGACGCCGGCGCGCACGGCGAGATCGTACGCGGCCGTCAGCGCGAGCACCGCGCCCTCCGAGCGCAGGCGCCGCGTCAGCCACAGCAGCACAGGCAGCCAGAGCGCGAGCGCGAGCGACTCGTAGAGCGGATAAGGGTGCACGCCGAGGCTCGTCGGCGCCGCGTCTCCGACCAGCCCGAGCGCGCGATGCAGCAGCCACGGCGCGCTCGCGTGCCCGTAGTGCACCGCCCACGGGAGCGTGCTCACGGTGCCGAAGCAGCAGCCCGCGCAGAGGCAGCCGAGGCGGCCGAGGGCGACGACGAGCGTGAGCCCGACGGCGACCGCGGCGAGCGGCGGACGGCGCAGCCCGAGCGCTCGCTGCGCGAGGAGCCACAGCGCGAGGCCGCCGCCGATCGCCCCGAGCACGCTCGGCAGGAGCGCCGTCCCGAGCGAGAGCCCCGCGCCGAGCGCTGCCGTAGTCAGCAGCGCCGCGCGCCAGCCCCAGCCGCGGCGCAGGCCCGCGAGCACCAATCCGAGAAAGAAGAGCGCGACGGGGTGCCGTCCGAAGAGCGTCCAAGCGTCGAGGTGCAGCGCGCCGAAGTCGAGCTGATGCAAGGGCATATCGCCTCCCTGCGGACCATAGGAGCACATCGTCGCGGCGCGCGACAGCCTCGGCCGCGTGAGCGTGCCCGC
>CAIUAC010001331.1 GCA_903896985.1 uncultured Sandaracinus sp. | reverse complement strand
TTCATCGGCGACCGCGGACGCGACGAGGTCGCGCGCTGGCTCGACGGCATCCGCCACGATCAGGGCGGCATCCTGCAGATCACGCCCGAGGCGATGGACCTCTTCAACGCCGTCACCGCGGACGCGCCCGGCGTGCGCTACGGCTGCGTCGCGACCGCCTCGCCCCCGCCGACGCCGACGCGCCTGGTGCGGCAAGCGCGCTCGCCCTTCAGCGCGTTCACGGCGACCGCGTACTCGACCATCTACGGCGTGACGAGCCGCGCGATCTCGCGCTACGGCTACCCCGAGCCCGACAGCGCGGCAGAGGCGAAGCTCTCCGTCGCGTTCGGCGCGCAGGTGGACGACTCCTGGTGCGACGGCGTCGTGCCGACGCGCTCGATGCTCTGGGGCGAGCTGCTCTGGGCTGGCAAGGGCGATCACCTCGACGTCGTCGGACACTTCCGTGACGACGAGACGCCCGCCCTGCACGTCGACTGGCTGACGAGCGGCGCGAGCTTCGGGCGCTATCGCTTCCGCGGCGTCGTCGACGCGCTCGCGGGCGCGCTCCTCGCGGACCTGCCCGGGATGCGCACGCTGAGCGGCGAACAGCCGGCGGCGTAGCCTCGACCCGCGAGCCGCGCGCCCCTTGCCGACAGTGTGCGTGCGGGTGCGATCCGAGTGAGAAGCGACACTCCGCGCGCACAGACTGCGCCGCCCCCCTTGCGGTCGGGGATCAGGGGTGCCTAACGTCCGCCCGGATCGGGAGGGGGCGCATGACCGGGAATATCGAGAAGTGGAACCGCAGGCGCTTCGAGCGGCTCGCCGTGCGCTGCGGCTGCTGGCTCGAGGGCGAGGCCATGACCGTCTACGGGCGCACCGTCGATCTCGGGCGCGGCGGGCTGTTCCTGCGCACCGCCGTGCGAATGCCGCATGGGTCGCCGGTCGAGGTGCGGCTACAAATGCCGGGTCGCGCCGATGGCCTGAGCGTGAGCGGCACGGTCGCCTGGGCGGGAGACATCGACGGTCGGATGGGCGTCGCGGTGGAGTTCCACGAGCCGCGCGACCAGCAGGCGCTCAGCGGCTTTCTCGACCGACGCCGGCCGCCCCCGCTGGCTTGAGCCGCGACCGAGCGCGCACGGCGGCTCCCGACGACGAAGCTCAGCGCGCGGCGACGGCGAAGCGCGGCTCGTTGAGGCGCGCTCGCAGGCGACCGATCGTGCGGCGCGCACCGGCGACGTTCTGGCCGGTCATCACGCTCGCGGGGAACGGCAGATCCGGCTCGACGAGGAACTGAAACGACACGAGCGTGCGCGCGCCGTGGTCCACCGAGGTCAGCTCCCAGCGGGCCGCCATGCGCTCGACGTTGCCGGACACCATCGTCGCCTCGACGACCTGCGTGGTCGTGCCGTCGGCGTTGAGCACGGGCGCGCGCGGGCGCATCCGCATCTGCGCCCAGAGCGTCGCGGCGCCGTGGAGCACGCTCGCCTCGAGGTAGACGACGGCCTGCCCGCCGCGCTGCGTGAGGACGCGCGAGGCCTGGAAATTCGGCAGGAACTCGGAGTACTTCGCGTAGTCCTCGACGACGCGGAGCACGACGTCGAAGCGCGCGTCGACGAGGCCCGTCGCGCGCCCCCACTTCACGCTGCTGCCGGCGAAGGGGACCTCGCGCACCTCGACGCGGTGATCGGCGAGCCTCGCGGCGGCTTGCGTCGGCGACTCGGCCTGCGCGGCGCCCGACGCCTGCTGCGCCTGCGCCGGGGCGACGGCGCCGAGGACGCCTCCGCAGACGGCGAGGATGGCCAGAGCGATGAGGGACGGTCGGTTCATGCGCATCTCATGGGCTGCCGAGGCGAAGTGGGGAAACTTTGGATCGGCGCTCGGATCGACGCACGCCGCCGCGCGTCCATTCACCTGCGGCCAAGTTGACACGGCGGTACGCCCGGTGGACCGTCCGGCCGAGGTGTCCGTGAAGCCGCGTCCTTTTCTCATCGTCGTCGTGCTCGCTTCCCTCGTCGGGCTCTTCTTCGCGGGCTTCTCGACGTACGACTTCGCGCAGCATCTCGACCGGCAGGTGCACGGGCTGCACTGCTCGTTCATTCCAGGGTTTACGGGCACGGAGGCCGCGGGCACGGGCTGCCATGTCGCGCTGATGAGCCCGTACTCGTCGGTGCTGCGCGCGAGCTTCTGGGGCGGCATCCCGATCGCGCTGCCGGGGATGAGCGTCTTCGCGTTCCTCGCGTTCTGGGCGGCGTACCTGCTGACCACGCGCCGCGAGACGGATCGCCGCGCGACGCTCTTTCTCGTCGCCGCGTGCGGCGTGCCGCTGCTGACCTCGCTCGTGATGGCGGGGATCGCGATCCTCACGCTCGGCGCGCTCTGCAAGCTCTGCGTCGGCATCTATCTGTCGAGCCTGATCGCCTTCCCGGCGGCGCTCCTCGCCTGGCGTAGAGCGTCGAAGGGCCCCGCGTTCGGGGCGCGCGTCCCGGCGGCGACCGGCGCGGCGGACACGCTCCCGGCGAGCGCCTACGACCCGTCGCAGGACCACGGCGCCGACCCGCTCTCGGTGGGCGCGCTCGCCGCAGCCGCCGCGCTCGGCGTCGCCTTCGTGCTCGTGCCCGCCGGCGTGTACGTCGCGACGATGCCCGACTACGCGCGCTTCGTCGGGACCTGCGGCACGCTCGAGCACCCGGCGGATCCTGGCGGGCTGATGGTCACGATGAGCGAGCACGCGGGCGGCAAGAGCACCGTCGAGGTGCTCGATCCGCCCTGCCCGTCGTGCTCGGCGTTCGAGGCGCGCCTCTCGGCGTCGGGCCTCGACGAGCAGCTCTCGCGC
>CAIUAC010001330.1 GCA_903896985.1 uncultured Sandaracinus sp. | reverse complement strand
GGAGCTGGGCCTCGCCGACGAGGCGGTGCGCATGTATCAGCGCGCCGCCGAGCTCGCCGAGGGCGACGCCGACGCTGCGCGCGACATCGCCGACAGGCTCGCTGCGCTGGCATGAGACTGCGCCTCTCGACCCTGCCGCTCGTCATCGGCTGCTCGGCGGGCGCGGGCGCGACGACGGCGCTGCTGCTCGGGACCTTCGTGCCCGGCTGGGGCCTGACCGGGGGCGTCGCGCTCGCGCTCGCCACGCTGAGCGTGGGGCTGTTCGTCGTGCCCGGGCACCGGGAGCTGCTGCTCGTCACCGTCGCGCTCAGCTGCTTCGTGCTCGGCTTCCTCGTCGCTACGGTGCCCGCGTCGCTCGTCGGTCTCGAGGACTTCGTCGCCGACAAGCTCCCCGAGCTGCGCGCCTACGCGAACGCGAGCGCCAACGACGTCCGAGCGCGGCTCCTCGTGCGCTGGACGGTCGCCGGGCTCGCGGCGCTCGGCGCGGGGATCGTCGCGCGACGAAAACGAGCCTGACGCGCCCTCCGCTTTCCGTATCCTCGCCCGGCGCGATCGACTACCGTTCGGTCTCGTCTTTTTCCTGCTGGAGGGCCGATGACGGACCGGATTGGTGAAGCTCGTTCGGAAGCGGTCTTCGAGGATTTCAAAGGGCAATACACGCGGGACCAGGCGACCGTCGAGGCCAACCGCTGCCTCTTCTGCAGCGACGCTCCGTGCGTGAAGGTCTGCCCGACACACATCGAGATCCCGCAGTTCATCCGCAAGATCGCGACCGACAACGTCAAGGGCTCGGCGCGCACGATCTTCGAGGCGAACATCCTCGGCATGAGCTGCGCGCGCGTCTGCCCCGTCGAGGTCCTCTGCGTCGGCGCCTGCGTCTACAACGCGATGGGCGTGCCGCCGGTGCAGATCGGCAAGCTGCAGCGCTACTCGACCGACGTCGCCTACGACGCGAAGTGGCGCTTCTTCGAGGCGGGTCCCGACTCTGGCAAGCGCGTCGCGCTCGTCGGCGCTGGGCCCGCGAGCCTCGCCTGCGCGCACGAGCTTCGTCGGCACGGACACGCCGTGACGATCTTCGAGAAGCGCAGCGCCATCGGCGGGCTCAACGCGACCGGCGTCGCGCCCTACAAGATGAAGGCCGACCGCGCCGCCGAAGAGGCCGCGTGGGTCCTCGGCATCGGCGGCGTCGAGGTGAAGACCGGCGTCGCCGTCGGCACGGACGTCTCGTTCGAGCAGCTCGAGCAGCAGCACGACGCCGTGTTCTTCGGCGCGGGGCTCGGCAGCGACACCAAGCTCGGCGTGCCCGGCGAGGACCTCCCGGGCGTCTCCGGCGCGGTCGAGTGGATCGAGCAGATGAAGCTCTCGCGCGTCCCGACCGACGGCGTGAGGCACTGCCTCGTCGTCGGCGGCGGCAACACCGCCGTAGACGTCGTGCGTGAGGCCTGCGGCCTCGGCATCCCGCGCGTCACGATGCTGTATCGCGGCACGCAGGCGAAGATGAGCGGCTATGCGCACGAGTGGAAGGCCGCGCTCCCCGAGGGTGGGCGCGCAGACTGGCAGGCGGTCGTCACGCGCTTCGAGGGCGACGGCCGCGTCGAGCGCGTGCACTGCGCGCGCCTCGACGCGAAGAAGCAGCCGATCGCGGGCAGCGACTTCGTCGTCGAAGCGGACCTCGTGCTCGTCGCCATCGGCCAATCGAAGCTCGGCGCGCTGCTCAGCGGACTCGAGGGCATCGCGCTCGAGAGCGGCTGTGTCGTGACCGACGAGCACGGGTGTACGGGTCGCAAGGGCTGGTTCGCCGGCGGCGACTGCCGCAACGGCGGCAAGGAAGTCGTCAACGCCGCCGCCGAGGGCAAGGCCGCCGCGCTCGCCATTCACGCATACCTTTCGGGAGGCTCGCATGCCTGATCTGTCGACGAACTGTGGTGGCATCAAGTCCCCGAATCCCTTCTGGCTCGCCTCCGCACCGCCCGCGAATTCGGGCAATCAGGTGCAGCGCGCCTTCGACGCCGGCTGGGGCGGCGCCGTGTGGAAGACGCTCGGACAACCGATCCAGAACGTCTCGAGCCGCTTTGGCGCGACGAAGATCCGCGGCGTCGCGGGCGTCGGCTTCAACAACATCGAGCTGATCACGGACCGCGCGCTCGACGTCAATTTCCGCGAGATCTACGAGACGAAGAAGAAGTTCCCGAACCACGCGGTCATCGTCTCGCTGATGGTCGAGACGAAGGCCGAGTGGCAGGACTTCATCAAGCGCGCGGTCGACACCGGCGCTGACGGACTCGAGCTCAACTTCGGCTGCCCCCACGGGATGTGCGAGCGCGGCATGGGCTCCGCCGTCGGGCAAGAGCCGCGCGTCAACGAGCAGATCACGTCGTGGGCCGTCGAGTACTCGACCATCCCCGTGCTCGTGAAGCTGACCCCGAACGTCTCGGACATCCTCCCGCACGGGCACGCGGCCAAGCGCGGCGGAGCGCACGGCGTCTCTCTGATCAACACGATCAAGAGCATCATCTCCGTCGACATCGACCGGCTCGCGATCGAGCCGCGCGTCGGCGGGCTCTCGACGAACGGGGGCTATTGCGGCGCGGCGGTCAAGCCGATCGCGCTGCACATGGTGGCCGCCCTCGCCCGCGACAAGAGCTTCGGGCTCCCGATCAGCGGCATCGGCGGAGTGTCCAACTGGCGCGATGCGGTGGAGTTCCTGCTGCTCGGCTCGAGCTCCGTGCAGGTCTGCACCGAGGTCATGCTGCGCGGCTATCGCGTCGTCGAGGACATGCGCGACGGGCTCGAGGAGTACATGCGCAAGCACGACTTCGCGAAGCTCGACGACATGATCGGCAAGGCGATCCCGAGCTTCTCCGAGTGGGGAAATCTCGACCTCAATTACGAGACGGTCGCGAAGATCGACGCGAACAAGTGCATCGGCTGCCAGCTCTGCATCGTCGCCTGCGACGACGGCGCGCATCAGTGCATCCACCCGAACGCCGACGCGTCCATTCGCGTGCCCGTCGTCGACGAGTCCGAGTGCGTCGGCTGTAACCTCTGTCAGATCGTCTGCCCCGTCAGCGACTGCATCTCGCTCGAGCAGGTCAACAACGGCTTCGCGAGCGCCACGTGGAACGAGCACGTCCACGAGGGCAAGGCGCTCCGCCCCAAGAAGGGCGCGCACTGACGCTCACGCGCTCGCCGTCGAACACGTCCATTGACGCTCACGCGCTCGCCGTCGAACACGTCCAACAGCAGGAGACTGATGATGTCGTCGATTCTGATCAAGGGTGGAACGGTCGTCACCGCCGAGAGCGAAGCCCGCGCGGACGTGCTGATCGAGGGCGAGCTGATCGCGCGCGTCGGGCCTGATCTCGAGGAGCCCGGCGCGCGGATCATCGACGCGAGCGGCGCCTACGTGATCCCCGGCGGCATCGATCCGCACACGCACATGGAGCTGCCCTTCATGGGCACCGTCGCCTCCGAGGACTTCTTCACGGGGACGAGCGCCGCCGCCGCGGGCGGCACGACGATGATCATCGACTTCGCCATGCCGGGGCCGAAGGAGCGAATCCTCGACTCCTACCTGAAGTGGCGCGGCTGGGCCGAGAAGTCGGCGGCGGACTACTCGCTGCACGTCTCGATCACCTGGTGGGATCAGAGCGTCTACGACGACATGGGAACGCTGACGCGCGACCACGGCGTCAACAGCTTCAAGCACTTCATGGCGTACAAGAACGCGATCATGGCCGACGACGAGATCCTCGTCTCGAGCTTCATGCGCTCGCGCGAGCTCGGCGCGCTCTCCACGATCCACGCCGAGAACGGCGAGCTCGTCGCGCGGCTGCAACAGCAGCTCTTCGAGGCAGGCATCACCGGACCAGAGGCACACCCGCTCTCGCGCCCGCCCGCGGCAGAGGGCGAGGCGGCGAGCCGCGCGATCCGCATCGCGGCGGCCCTCGGGGTGCCGGTGTACCTCGTGCACAACTCCTGCATCGACTCCCTCGAGGCCATCACGCGCGCGCGCCTCGACGGGCAGCGCGTGTTCGGTGAGGTGCTGTCTCAACACCTCGTGATCGACGACTCGGTGTATCGCGACACCGACTGGAACAAGGCCGCGCATCACGTGATGAGCCCGCCGTTCCGCAGCAAGGAGCACCAAGCTGCGCTGTGGAAGGGCCTGCAGGCGGGGATGCTGCAGACGACGGCGACGGATCACTGCTGCTTCTGCACGCCGCAGAAGCAGGCGGGTCTCGACGACTTCCGCAAGATCCCGAACGGCACCGGCGGCGTCGAGGACCGCATGGGCGTGCTCTGGCATCACGGCGTGCGCACCGGGCGCCTGACGCCGAGCGAGTTCGTCGCGGCGACCTCGACCAACGCGGCCAAGATCTTCAACGTGTTCCCGAAGAAGGGCGCGGTCGCCGTCGGCAGCGACGCCGACCTCGTGGTCTGGGATCCCGAGAAGTCGCGGACGATCTCGGCGAAGACGCACCACCAGAACATCGACTTCAACGTCTACGAGGGCATGACGGTGCTCGGCAACGCCGCCG
>CAIUAC010001329.1 GCA_903896985.1 uncultured Sandaracinus sp. | reverse complement strand
GGCGCAGCTGCCGGTGACGCACGGTCGCGCGATCTCCGTGCCGTGGACGCTCGCCGCGCTGCTGATCACGGCGGTGAGCGTGGCCTACGGCGGGCTCGCGCTCGGCCTCCTCACGGGCACGCTGCGACCCGCGTCCGCCGCGCTGCGCGCGCTCGCGGACGACGTCGCCGCGCGCGAGGGCGTGAAGCTCGCGCTCGTGCTGCGCCTGCCGACGGGGGACACGCACTTCGCGAACGCCGCCGCGATCCCGTGGGCGCGCACGATGGTCGTCACCGATCGCCTCGCCGAGCGCCTGCCGACGGACGAGCTGCGCGCGGTGCTCGCGCACGAGGCGGGACATCTCAGCGAGGGCCCCGCGGCGGTGAGCGCGCGGCTCGGGGCGGCGACGCTGCTGGTGTTCACGCTGAACATCGGCAGCCAGCTCGCGTGGGCGGTGGGCACGGCGGGCTACGTCGCGTTCGGCGTGGCGCTGGCGCTCGGCCTCGCGGGGCTGCTGCGCGTGCGCAAGCTCGCGCGCGCGATGGAGGAGCGCGCCGACGCGCACGCTTGCGCGACGGCTGGCGCCGGTGCCTTGGCGCGGGCGCTCCGCACGATTCACGAGGACGCGGAGGCGCCGATGGTCACGAGCGAGCGGCGCGTTCACCCGGATCTGTGGGACCGCCTGCGCGCGTGCGGCGAGGACCCTGGCCCGCGCCCTGCCCCACCATCGAAGCGCGCGGGGAGGCTCGCCGCGCTGCTCGTCCTCGCGCTCTTGGCAGGTACGATCACGGCGCTCGAGCTCGGGACGGCCTTCGACGCCGACGACGCCGTCACCGTGTCGAGCGAGCGCGCCGAGTGGCGCCTGCGCCTCGCCCCGCGCGACGCAGAGGCGATGCTCGCTGCCGCGTGGAGCGCGCGGCACGCGGACGATCTCGACACTGCGTGGCGCGGGCTGCGCTGGGCAGAGGCGCTCGACGTGGACGCGGCGCCCGCGAACGAGCTACGCGCGGAGCTCGCCGCGGCTCGAGGGGACTGCGCGACCGCGCGTGACGCCTTCGATCGTGCGCTCCGAGCGAGGGCGCGCGCGTCACTCGACGACCAGAGCGCGCCGCTCGCGCTCGGCGGCTACCGCCTGCCGCCGACGTTCTTGCGCCGCTGTGAGCCGCGCAGCCGCTGAGCGTGTTCGCTGACCGAAGACGCTCGGCGCGAGGGCTGAACCCCTTATTTTCTAAGGCGCTGCGTGCGCGAGCCCGGTCGCCAGATACGGGTCGAGAATCTCCGCGCTGCCAGCCGCCCAGTGCGTGTCGAGGAAGTGCAGCCACGCCGTCGCGCCCACCTCGCTGTCGCCGAGGTTGTTGTGCGTCGCCTGCTCGACGCGGCCGTCGGCGCGCCGAATCACGTCGAATTGGAGCAGCCCTGCGGTCGTCGCGCCGCTGTCGAGGTTGCCCGAGAGCGGCGGCGCGCCCGTCTCGCCGAGCCCTGCCTCGGCGCGCAGCGTCGGCGGCACCACGTCGACGCCGACCGCGCGCGCGAGGGCGTAATTGGCGCTGTTGGGCACGGTGTCGTCGTCGAGCACCACGCCGAGCAGCACGTCGGGGATCCGCGTACCAGCAGCCGCGAGCCGGTCGTGGAGGATGTGCGGCCCGTACGACGCCGCGTCGCCGCGCTCGAGCACGGTCTGCAGCACCGGGAAGAAGCGGTCGACGTCGCCCGCCGAGGTGCCGCGCGGGCGCACGAGGTTGATGATCGGGCGGAACTGCGCGCTGTCGCTGATGATCGCCGAGACACGCCCGCCCGGCACGACGAGCACGACCGCGCCGTACGCGTCCGTGAGCGCCGCTAGCTCGCTGCCCATGATGCCGCCGAGCGACACGCCGAGATAGGCGAGCTTCGTGGCGTCTACGTCGTTGCTGCCGTCCCCGTCGACGTCCACACCCGCGAGCAAGAGGCGCGTCAGCTGGAGCTTGTCCCAGGTCGACTGGCGGAAGTGGTCGCGCAGCTTGCGGCCGTCGATCGCGCGCGTCGCGCGGTCGCCGTCGAAGGTGAAGAACGCGAGGACCGTCTCGAACGCCGACGCGCTCGCGCCGAGCCCCGTCGGATGCTCGCTGTGTCGGACTGCGTCGATGGCGACCGTCGCGATACCGAGCGGGGCGGCGAACTCCGCGAGGCGCGCGCCCTGATCGCGGCCGCCGCCGAGCCCGTGCCCGTAGACGAGCGTCGGGAACGGCCCCGCGCCCGTGAACGGCAGCCAGAACGTCACGGGAACGCGGTAGGTGCGCTGCGGCGCCGCGGGCGCGCCGGGTGCGCGCGCAGGGAAATGGCCGTCCGCGTCGCGATAGTCGCCCGCGACGAACGCAGCCTCGCACTGCCGCCAGCGAGCGCTCGCGTCGGGGGTGCAGACAGGCGCGCCGTCGAGCGCGAAGTCGCGCGTGAGCACGTCGGCGGCGACCGCCTCGGAGTCGGCGACGATGGACTGCGTCGGATACACGACCAGCGAGACGAGGTCGCTCGCGCTCGTGATGAGCCCGAGCGTCGTCAGCGCACCGAGGGCGCGTTGGTCCTCGGCGGAGGGCGAGGCGAGCCGCGCCGCCATCGCCGTCGAGGGCGCGAGGCAGCCGCGCGCCGCCGGGGTGAGGTCGCGCGTGACGAAGGCAGCGACCCAAGTCGCCTCGGGCAACGGATGCTGCGGCGCGAACAGCAGCGTCGCGCCATGGTCGGTCGTGCGGAGGACGGCCGGCTCGTAGCGCGGCGCGGGCTCGAGCACGACGAAGCCGACGCCGGCGTGGAGCCCGGCGGCGGCCGGTCCAGTCGGCAAGAGCGCCTCGTCGAACGGGCGCCCAAAGCGAAAGAAGACCTCCGCGTTGACGCCGAAGCCGTCGAGTTCGGAGAGGTCCTCGGTGAACACCGGTGCGTAGCCGCCGGCGGAAGCGAGCAGCGCGGTCCACTCGCTCGGCTCGACGTGCAGGCGCTTGCCCGTCGCCGTCGTCGCGTCGTCGACGAGCATGCGCGGCTCCGGCCAGACGTCGACGTCGTGC
>CAIUAC010001328.1 GCA_903896985.1 uncultured Sandaracinus sp. | reverse complement strand
CTCGGCGCGTTGCGCGCGCTGGTCGCGGGCGGCGCGCTCTCGGCGAGTCGATATTGCCCGTCGGTCGACACCGCGCTCGCGGCCTGTCAAAGCAACGCCCCATGAAGCTCTATTTCAGCCCCGGCGCCTGCTCGCTCTCTCCCCACATCGCCCTCCGCGAGGCCGGCCTCGACTTCGAGGCCGTGAAGGTCGCGCTCGGGACTCACACGCTGACGGACGGCAGCTCGTTCGACGCCGTCAACCCGAAGGGCTACGTGCCCGCGCTGATCCTCGACAGCGGCCTGCTGCTGACCGAGGGCCCCGCGATCGTGCAGTACATCGCCGACCAGAAGCCCGAGTCGCACCTCGCCCCGCCGAACGGGACGATCGAGCGCTATCAGCTGATGTCGTGGCTCAACTTCATCTCGAGCGAGCTGCACAAGCAGTTCTCGCCGCTCTTCGACAAGAGCACGACGCCGGAGGTGCGGGCGAGCCAGCTCGCGCGCGTGAGCAAGCGCCTCGGCACCGTGGACGAGGAGCTCTCGAAGCACCCGTTCTTGATGGGCGAGCACTTCACCGTCGCGGACGCGTACCTCTTCACGGTGCTCCGCTGGACGAAGCTGACGGGCCCCGACCTGACGCAGTGGCCCGCGATCGTCGCCTTCCAAGAGCGCGTCGGCGCGCGGCCCGCGGTGCTCGCGGCGCTGGAGTTCGAGGGCCTCGTCAAGAAGCCCGCGGCGTAGTCCGCGCGGGCCCGGGGCCGCGCCTCTGGCTCAGGGGCGCAGCTTCGCGCGCAGGCGCTCCGCGACGCCCGGCGGGACGAGCCTCGACACGTCCCCGCCGAGGCGCGCGGCCTCCTTCACTAGGTTCGACGACACGTAGAAGTACGCGTCCTTCGCCATGATGAAGACGGTCTCGACCTCGTCGTTGAGGTGGCGGTTCATGTTCGCCATCTGCAGCTCGTACTCGAAGTCGGCGACGGCGCGCAGCCCGCGGAGCACGACGTTCGCCTGCCTCTTCTTCGCGTAGTCGACGAGCAGCCCCTCGAAGGTGTCGACCTCGAAGCGCGGGTCGCCGCCGAGGGCCTCGCGGATCATCTCGGTGCGCTCCGCGACGGTGAAGAGCGCGCTCTTTTGCGGGTTGTGCAGGACCGCGACGATGATGTGATCGAAGGCGCGCAGCCCGCTCTGCAGGATGCTGACGTGGCCGTTCGTGATCGGGTCGAAGGAACCCGGGTAGATCGCGGTGCTCATGAAGTGCTGACCTCGGCGTCGGTCGTGACGCGGGCGAAGAGGACGGTCGTGTCACCGTAGCGGTAGGTGGCTTCCGTTGTGAAGAATCTGGGCTGCTGCGGGCTCGGCGCGGGGAGCGTCGGCGGCTGCTTGGTGGCGTGCTCGAGGACGAGCAGCGCGCCCTCGGCGAGCACGCCGAGCGCGGCGAGGCGGAGCAGCAGCGGCGGGACCTCGTCGACGTCGGCGTACGGCGGATCGGCGAAGACGAGGTCGAAGCCGTCGGGGCCGGCGGCGCGCTTGAGGCGCGACTCGAGGGGCGCGCCGAGGCGGGGGCCGAGGGCCGCGACGACGACGTCGACGCGCGCGCGGAGGCCGAGCTCCGTCG
>CAIUAC010001327.1 GCA_903896985.1 uncultured Sandaracinus sp. | reverse complement strand
TGGAAGCCCCTCCACCGGCTCGTCTACGTCGCGCCGGCGCTCGTCGTGCACCACCTCTTGCTCGCGCCGTTCGCCCCGCGCGCCTGGGTGCTCACGCTCGCGCTCGTGCTCGCGGGCGCGCTGCTCGGGCGCCTGCTTCGGCCTGCGCCGCGCGCGTGACGCCGTCTCAGCTGAACACGCGCGGACCGAGCACCGACGACCACGAGCGCAGCTCCGCGCGCACCGCGCCCGGCGCGCCCTGAATCACGAGGTGCGTGCGCGTCGCGATCTGCCCGACGGACTCCGACCACGACCCGAGGTTCACGTACGTCGCGCCCCCCGCGACGAGCTGCCGACGCGGGACGTGCGTGTGCCCCATGACGACGAAGGGCGCAGAGAAGAGCCGCGCGAGCGCGCCTGCCCGCAGCCCAAGCTCGATGTCGGGGTCGATCTTGCGGAGCCTGCGCAGCCAGAAGAACGCGCCGAGCCACGCCGCGAGGACGACGCCGTCTCCCCAGAGAAAGCTCGGGTAGAAATAAGACAGCACGCCGAACACGGTGAGCAAGAGCAGCCCGAGCGTGCCGACCGCGATCTGATCGAGCAGCAGGCTCGCGAGGATGCCCGCCGCCGTGCGCGTGATCGGCGCGACCTGCAGCGCACAGAGCGCGCGCAGCTTCTCCGCGCCCATGCGCCGCGCTGCCGCAAACTTCGCGAGCATCAGGTCGTGCTCCGCGGCGAGGCGGCGCGCCGCGTCGGAGGCGTACTCCGTGCGCAGATGAAAGAGCTCGCGGATCGCGCGGACGAAGCGCACGAAGAGCAGCCACATCCCGCTCGGCCCGAGGCGCGCGGCCATGCGCACGTAGTCGATCACACCCATCGTCTCGTGCCCGTACTCCGGCACCCCCGGAGTGCGTCGCACGACGAAGCGCAGGAGCACGTCGGTGAACCCCCGCGCGATGCGGCGCGGGTCGAGCGCGCGTCGCGGGGAGAGCACGTGATCGACGGAGCAGAACGGGTCGTATTGGTGCCCGTGCTCGATGTAGGCGACGCCCTCCACGTTCAGGAACCACGGGGCGTCCTCGATGCGCGCGGCGATGGCCGCGGCGTCGAAGGGGAGGGCGCGCCCGCCGTGCGCCGCGGGGTCCTCGGACCAAGCGCGGGCGTGCTCGACGATGGTGCGCGTCAGCTCAGCCCGCACGAGCGCCCAGTGCAGCTCCACGTCGTGATTGCCGCGAATGAAGGTGATCGCGTGCCCCTCGGCGACGAAGCGCCCGAGCGCGGCGAAGATCTCGCGGTGCCGCACGGCGACCGCGTGCATCTTGGCGACGGCGTGGTCCTCGGCGTTGCCGAGCCCGTGGAGCAGCTCCTCCTCGTTGGGCGCCGTCTCCGTGCCGGGCGCGTCCGTCGGGAGCGTCATCCCGACGAAGTCGATGAAATCGCCCGCGACGACGAGGCGCCAGCGCTCGCCGTTGGGCTCCGTCGAGCGGTAGTGATCGATCAGGCGGCAGAGGTCGTCGTCGATCTGCACCGACCGCGCAGGCGCGACCGCGCCCGGGACCCCGAGGTCACTTCCGAGATGCACATCTGAGAGAACAACCAGGCTCTCCATGCATCCACCTCACTCGCCAATACCTTGGTCCTCCGCGCGCGCGGCTGCCCGCCACGACTTGGTCACAGTCCGGCAGCGCGCGTGACGAGCGCGCGTCGGCGGCTATCGCTTGCCGCTGCCCTTCGGCGGCATCGGCGCCATCTCCGAGATGTAGCCGTTGTCGGGCGGACGCTGCGGGCGCGGCGCGGCCTCGGCCATGTGCGGCGGCGCGATCATCTCGCTCGGGTGCGTCGGATACGGCGCGCGCTCGCTCATATGCGTCGGCGGCAGCGCCGCGGTCAGCTCGGCGGCCGTGAGCAAGAGCGTGAACCGGTGCCCGACGACGTCTGCGCCGGTGAAGGTCTCGGCCTGGATGCGCCGCAGCAAGCGCTCGCGGAGCGCTGCCGTCAGCCCGTCGGATTGCAGGTCTGCCGTGACGACGTGGCCCGTCGCGTCGATTTCGAGCGCCACGGTCACGTCACGCGCAGGGCGCACGCGGGCGGCGAGCCACGGGAGGACCGCCGCGTCGAACGCCGGTCGAAGCGCGGCGGGCGCGCCGAGCGGAGCGCTCCCCGGGGGCTGCGGCGCGATGGGGATCAGCTCGACGCCCGTCGGGACGGGCTGCGGCTTCGGCGGCACGATGGGCAGCGTCGGGACGGGGATCGTCTCCGTCGGGTAGGTCGCCGGGTGGTTGTCCGCCGGGCAGCCGGCGGTGCCGAGCGAGAGCGTCGCCGCGAGCCCCGCCGCCGCAGCGCGCTGCGCCCAGGCGCCGCGCAGCGGTCGTCGCTGCACCGCGTCGTGGATGTCGTCGAGGATGTCCTGCGCGAGCGCGTCGAGCTCCCGGTCGCGCGCGTGCACCGTCTCGATCATCTGCCGCGTGAAGGCGTCCCGGTCGCCGAGCCCCGCGTCGATGGCGCGCACGATCGTGGTCAGGTGTGCGCAGGTGTCGAGGTTCACCTCCACGACGAACGCCTTCACCCGCCGCTGCAGGCGCTCGTCGGCGGTGAAGAAGTGCCCGAGCAGCTGCACCTCGTAGTCGAGGCGCATCGACCAGTGATGCACGCTCTCAGCGCCGTAGTTGCGCTGCTCGAACGCGGCGAGCGCGATCTCGAACGACGCCTCCGCGCGCCCATCCGTCATCCGGTAGTCCCAGCCCCAGTAGCTGCCGATCAGCGCGCCGCGCTCGCGGAGCCGCGCCTCGAGCGGCGTGCCCGCGTACACCTCCGTGCGGCAGAAATTCATCGGATTGCGCGCGTGCGTGCCGAGGAAGGCGACGTTGTGCGCGACGTCCTCGAGCGTGGAGTCCGGGTTCCACAGCAGCAGGTTGAAGCACGCGTGAATGTCGAGCTCGTTGACGATCTCGAGCGCGCGCTCGTTGTCCGCGAGGAGCTGCCCGCGCCCGAGGCGAATCAGCGACTCCGCCGAGCCCGCCTCGACGCCGAGGAACACGCGGAACAGGCCCATCCGCTTCAGCCGCGCGAAGAGCTCGCGGTCGACCTCGTCGGGGCGCGCCTTGATGGCGAAGGCGATGCGCCCCACGCCGCGCGCGAGGAGCGCAGCCTCGAGCCGGTCGAGGCGCTCGAGCGTCAGGCGGCGGTTCGGCAGCAGGAAATTGTCGTCGTGGAAATTGAAGATGCGCACGCCGTCGTCGTAGAGCGCGGCCATCTCCTCGGCGACGCACTCGGGCGCCCGCATCCGCAGGCGCGCGCCGCCGTTCATCTTGTGCCACGCGGTGATCGAGCAGAAGTCGCAGTGATACGAGCAGCCGCGCGAGCCGAGCATGTTGACGATCGGCAGCCCGAGATAGCGGAAGTACGGCAGCTTGCGCGTCGGCCAGGGGAGCGCGTCGAGGTCCGCGAGCTTGCAGGCGGCGGCGTTGCGGCGCGGGCAGCCGTCCGCGTCTCGCCACACCAGCCCCTCGACGGCGCCGAGGTCCTCGAGGTGCGCGGCGAGCGACAGCAGGATCGCCTCGCCCTCGCCGATGGCGATGGAGTCGAGCGTCGGCACATCGCGCACGAGCGACTCCGCGTTGAACGCCGCGAAGTGCCCGCCCGCCGTGATGTGCCCCGCGTAGCCGAGCGCCCGCGCTCGCTGGCTCAGCTCGACGAACTCGAGCGCCCGGCGCGTGAACACCATCGACATCCCGGCGAGCGGCGCGCGCGAGCTCGCTAGCTCCGCCGCGGCGCGGTCGAGGTCCGCGGGGCTGTCGAACACGATCTGCGTGACCTGGTGCCCGGCGTCCTCGAGCGCGCCTCGCAGGTACCGCACCGCCAGATTCTCCTCGAGCTCAGCCCCGATCAGCGCGACGTGCATTGGTCTCGCCCTCCGACTGCGACCGTAGGGGCCCCCCAGGAATGGAAGTTGATCTCGCGCAATCACCTTGCCTAGAGAGCTTGTGGAACTTCACAATCGGCGGATGTCCACCTCCGACACCTCGACGCTGACCATCGGCTACAGCGCGCTCGGCATCTCGCTGCCGCTCTTCGTCGCCGACGCCCGCGGGCTCTTCGCTGACCAGGGGCTGCGCGTGACGATGCGCGGCTACCCGACGGCGCACCCCGTCGTCGACGAGATCATCGACGGCGCCGCGGTCCCCTGCGGCGGCATCATCGCGCTGCCGATCGCGCTCCACCGGCACGCGCGCGCGCGTCCGTTCTTCTACGCGGGCGCCGTCGTCGAGGACCTCGAGCACCCGATCTCGTTCCTGCTCGTCCGCAAGGGCGTCGAGATCCGCACGCTCGACGACCTCGCCGGGCGTCGCGTCGGCACGCTCCCGACGAAGGCGTACCGCGAGTGGCTGAAGCTCCTCTGCAAGCGGCGCGGTCTCGGCTATCACCAGGTCGTGCTCGACAAGACCTGCCAGTGCATGAGCACCTGCGCGTCGCTCGAGGTGCCGCTCGACCGCCTCGTCAGCGGCTGCGATGTGCTCCCGACCGACACCGTCGAGGCGCTGCGCTCGGGGAAGATCGACGCGGTCTTCACGAACGATCCGGCGGCGACGGCGGCGCTGCGCGCGGAGGTCGCCTATCTCTTCGGTGACCGGCCGCTGCTGCCATCGGAGCTCGGCAGCCCGTTTCTGTTCGGGAGCTTCGTGTTCGACTCGCACTTCGTCGCCGATGAGCCGGGCACCGTGCGCCGCGTGGTCGCCGCGCTCGACGAGGCCGTGCGGCAGGTGCGCGCGGACGAGCGGGGCGCGCGGCGCGACGCGGCGGCGTATCTCCCGAGGGACTGCAAGCTCTCGGACGACGGCCTCGGGCGCCCGCGCTATCTGACCTCCGACGAGGTCGACGCGGAGCTGCTGCAGGCGCAGCTCGATCTCTTCGCGCGCGAGGGCGTGATCGGTGAGCGCGTGGACATCGCCCCGTGGCTGCTGCGCCCGGGGATGCCGGTCGGCGCGGGTCGGTCGCCTGGAGCGGCGCCTCGCCCTCCGCAGAGGCCCGCCCCGGCCTGCGGCTCCTGAGCTCCGCCCGTCGAGTCTTCTACGGCGCCTGAGCCCCGCTCAGGCGATGTCCCAGGAGAACAGCCGACACTCGAGGTCGCCGTTCCAGAGCGCGTGCTCTTGGGACGGCTTGAGCGGCTTGAGCCCGCGCACGAGCGCGTCGTCCGCGCAGATCGCGCTGATGCGGTGCCCAGGCAGCGTGCGGAAGGCGTAGGCCATGCGCTCGATCAGCGCGTCCCCCGCGGCGAGGCGGATGCCGTAGGGAGGGTTGACGACGACGTGACCCGCGGGCTCCGCGGGGCCGAGCTCCGCGATGTCCTGCTGCATCACCTGAATCTCCGGGACGCCGGCGAGCCGCGCGTTCTCCTTCGTCTGCGCGACCGCGCGCGCGTCGAGGTCCGTCGCGAGCACGTCGGGCGACTCGCTCGCGGGGAGGATGCAGGCGCGGAAGTCCTCGCGCAGCGCGTCGATCACGTTCGCCTGCGTCGCGTCGTGCGACGCCCAGCGCTCGGCGCCGAAGCACTCGCGCGCGAGCCCCGGCGCGATGCGGCGCGCCCACTGCGCGCCCTCGATCGCGAGCGTGCCCGAGCCACACATCGGATCGGCGAGCGGGCGTACGCGGTCCCAGCCCGCGAGGCGCAGGATCGACGCGGCGAGCGTCTCCTTGAGCGGCGCGTCGCGGCCCTTCGCGCGCCAGCCACGGCGGTGCAGGGAGTCCCCGCTGACGTCGAGGTAGACGGTCGCCTCGTCCTTGACGAGATGCACGAAGACCGCGACGTCCGGGTCCGACTTGTCGACGTCGGGGCGCGCGCCGAACGTGTCGCGCAGCTGATCGACGATGGCGTCCTTGGTGCGCTGCGCGACGAACGCCGAGTGCGTGAGCTGTGAGTTCTTCAGCGCGCAGGTGACGGCGAGCGTGCGTCGCACGTCGAGGACCTCGTCCCAGCGATACGCCTCGCGCACGCCCTCGTAGAGCGTGTCGCCATCGGTGCAGCGGAAGCGCGCGACCTCTTGCAGCACGCGCACCGCGATGCGGCTGCCGAGGCAGGCGCGGTAGGCGTCGCGCAGCGTGCCGCCGAAGCGCACGCCGCCGCGCTCGGCTTTGACGGCGGGCAGGCGCAGCTCGCGTAGCTCGTCGCGCAGCGCGCCCTCGGTGCCTTTGGCTGCGGTGGCGAAGAACGCGCGTCGGTCGTCGGTGTCGGCCATCGGGGCCGAGCGTGCCCGATCGCCGGGCCGTGTCGACCATCGCCGTTTCTTCTGTCGAAAACTTGACCCCTCCGCGCGCGCGCTCGACCGTCGCCCTCGATGAACCGCCGACCGCTGCTCCTCGTGCTCGCCGTGGCGTCCCTCGGGGCCGTGGCCGTCCTCTCGTACGCCTCCTGGCAGACGCAGGAGCGCGACCGGCTCGTGTCGCTCGCGAAGGCGCGGCTCGACGCACCCCTCGAGGAGGCGCCCGAGCTCGACCGCCTGCAGGCGTCGACGGCGGCTTCGTTGCTCCTGCGCGCGGAGGCGCTCGACGCGACCGACGCGCAGACCGTTGGCTTGCGGCAGTACGCCGAGGCGCTCGAGGACTACACGCGCGGCGACCTCGTCCTCGCAGAGGGCTCCCTCGACGCGGCGCGGCTGCGCCTCGGGGAGACGGCGAACCTGCTCGTGCTGCGCGCCGCGATCGCCCTGCGCCGCAGAGAGCCCGCGGCGGCCCATCGCGCGCTCGACGCCGCGCTCGCGCTCGAGCCTGATCACGCGCGCGCGCTCGTGCTCTCGGCCGACGTCGCGACCGACGAGGGCGACGAGGTGCTCGCGCGCCGCCTGCTCGATCGCGCGATCACCGCGGCGCCCCGCGCGAGCGGCCTGTGGAATCGCCGCGCGCTCGTGCGTGAACATCAGGGCGACCTCGAGGGCGCGGAGGCGGATCTGCGGCAGGCCGTCGCGGCCGATCCGCACGATCCGGTGCCGCTGATCAACCTCGGCGGGCTGCTCCGCCGCGATGGGCGCCACGCCGCTTCGCTGAGCGCCTTCGAGCACGCCGTGCTCCTCGCGCCGGCGGACTCCGACGCGGTCTTCGGTCGCGGCCTCGCGCGCGCCGCTGCGGGGCAGGCGTCGACCGCCGCGGACGACTTCCGCCGCGCGGCGGAGCTTGCGCCGAACGACGCTGAGCCGGTGCTCGCGCTCGGAGATATCGCCGCCGACCTCGGCGACCCGCGCGAGGCCGTGCGCCTCTACCGCGAAGCGCTCTCGCGTGAGGACGCCGACGCCGCGAGCTGGCTCAAGCTCGGCAACGCGCTCTTCGCCTCCGGCGACGCGACGGCGGCTGTGCACGCGTTTCGCGAGTCGCTGACGCGCGCGCCGAACCTCGCGGCCGCGCACAACGGCCTCGGCGCAGCGCTCTCGCACCTCGGGGATCGCGAAGGCGCAGCGCTCGCGCTCGCCCGCGCGGCCGAGCTCGACACGAGCGACCCGCACCCGCTGATGAACCTCGCGCTCCTGCACGAGCGCGCCGGCGATCGCAGCGGCGCGCGCACCGCCTGGCGCGAC
>CAIUAC010001326.1 GCA_903896985.1 uncultured Sandaracinus sp. | reverse complement strand
CGCTCGGCGGAGCCGCCATCTGGTGGACGACCCGCGACACGGGGGCTCCGACCACGGACTCCACGGTGACGGCAGACACACCGCCGGTCGTCGACGAGACGCCGCCGGTGGCCAACGACACGCCTCCCGTCGTCGAGGACGCGGGCGTCGTCGGCGAGGTCGTCGTCGATCCCGGCGCGACGGTCGCTGCCGAGGTCGACGCGGGCGCTCCGGTGGCGCCGGTCGAGGCGGCGCAGGTGCGCATCGAGTCGACTCCGCCAGGCGCGCAGGTCCTCCTCGCGGGCGCGGAGCGCGGCGTGACGCCGCTCGATCTCGAGCTGCCCGTCGGCGCCGCTGCGTCGCTCACCTTGCGCATGGCGGGCTACGCGCCGGTCACGCGCGACCTCACCCCGCGCGTCGGCACGAACGCTCCCGTTCGCGCGACGCTCGCGGCGCTCCCCTACGAGCTCGTCGTCGAGACGACGCCGCCTGGGGCGCGCGTGACCGTCGGCGGTCGCACCGTCGTGTCGCCCAACACGATTACTGTGCCGCGCCCACGCGGACCGCTCGCGGTCACCGCGATCAAGCCCGGCTTCTCCAACGCCACGCAGACGGTCACCGTCGCCGACTTCACGGACAGCGGCACCGCGATGCGCGCGACCCTGTCCTTGACGCTCACCGAGCACGCCGCGCCGACCCCGACCCCGACCCCGGTCCCGCCGTCGCACCCGACGCCGCCGTCGCACCCGACCCCGACGCCGCCGTCGCACCCGACCCCGACGCCGACGCCGACGCCGACGCCGACGCCGACTCCGACTCCGACCCCGACGCCGACTCCGACTCCGACTCCGACTCCGACTCCGACGCCGACGCCGCACCCGACGCCGACGCCGACGCCGACCCCGCCGACCCCGCCGCACCCAGCCGATCCCCTCCCCGACAACCCGTTCGGCTGAGCCCAGGCGCCTGAGCGCCTCAGCATCCGGACCCACGACGCGGCGCGTTCCGAGAGGAGCGCGCCGCGGTCGTTTAAGGCTCGTCGGCGCGCGCGTTCACGACCCGCACGTTGCGCGGCCCCGTGCGCGGGCGCTCGGCGCGGGGGCGCAGCAGCAGCGCGAGCGCGAGCCCCGCGAGAAAGCCGCCCACGTGCGCGAAGAAGGCGATCCCGCCCTCCGCGCCTGAGGCGCCGAGCGAGAACGTCGCGCGGACGACCTCGAGCGCGAACCACAGGATGATGTAGACGAACGCCGGGACCTCCAGGAGGAAGAAGATCGGCACGAACGTCAGGATCCGCGCTCGCGGGAAGAACACGATGTACGCGCCGAGGACGCCAGCGATCGCCCCCGACGCGCCGATCACCGGCACCGTGCTCGTCGGGTCGATGCCCACCTGAGTCGCCGCCGCCGCGAGCCCGCATACGAGGTAGAAGCCGACGAAGCGCGCCCGCCCGAGCGCCTCCTCGAGGTGGTTCCCGAAGACGAACAGGAACCAGAGGTTCCCGAGCACGTGCCCGAGTCCACCGTGGAGGAACATCGAGGTCAGCGGGGTGATCAGGCTGCCCGCGTGCCCGCCGTGGACCAGCACCTCTGGGATGACGCCGAAGCGCTCGACCAGCGCGTCGCCGTCGGAGATGCCGAGGTGCGCTTGGTAGGCGTAGACGAGCACGTTGAGCGCGATCAGCGACCACGTGAGGACGGGGCGCGCGGTCGTTGGTCGCAAGTCGCGGAGGGGGAAGAGCACGCGCGGCGGTCAGGGTGCGAGGGACGAGGCCGTCGCGTAGGTCTCGGCGGCGTGGACGAGCGCTGAGGTCGGCAGCACGAGGGTGAGGTGCAGCGTGGCTCCTTCGCGGGCGAGGGCGAGGAGCAGCGGCGCGCCCGGCGGGGGTTCGGCCGCCTCGTTGCCGGCGCGCACGAGCGCGTCGACGGGGAAGAAGGACGCCGCAGCGAGCAGCTGCTCCGGCACGAGCGCGAGCGCGAACTGAGCGCCGTGCGGGAGCGCGGCGAGGGCGCGCGCGGCG
>CAIUAC010001325.1 GCA_903896985.1 uncultured Sandaracinus sp. | reverse complement strand
GATGCGCGAGAGTGACTGGAGTTCAGACGTGTGCTCTTCCGATCTCGACGTTCATCAACTACGGCCAGAACTTCGTCGGCCCGCTGCGGCAGCTCTCGAACCTCTACAACACGCTGCAGGCCGCGCTCGCGGGAGCCGAGCGCGTGTTCGCGATCCTCGACACTCCCTCCGAGGTCGACGACTCGCCCGCTGCTCGCGCCGTGCCGCCCGTCCGCGGCGCCGTGCGCTTCGACCACGTCAGCTTCAGCTACCGCCCCGGGACGACCGTGATCGACGATATGTCGCTCGAGGCCGCGCCGGGGCAGATGATCGCGCTCGTCGGTCCGACGGGCGCGGGCAAGACCACCGTCATCAACCTGCTCACGCGCTTCTACGAGCTCGACCATGGCGTGATCGAGATCGACGGGACGGATATCCGCGAGCTGCCCAAGCGCGCGCTGCGCCGGATGCTCGGGCTCGTCCTGCAGGACACGTATCTGTTCGCCGATACGGTGATGGCGAACATCCGCTACGGCAGGCTCGACGCGAGCGATGAGGACGTCGTGCGCGCGGCGGAGATGGCCGACGCCGACCACTTCATTCGCCAGCTTCCGAAGGGCTATCAGACCGTCCTCTCGGAGCGCGCCGCCAACCTGAGTCAGGGGCAGCGGCAGCTGCTCGCGATCGCGCGGACGCTGCTCGCCGAGCCGTCGATCCTGATCCTCGACGAGGCGACGAGCAGCGTCGACACGCGCACCGAGGCGCGCATCCAGAAGTCGCTCTTGCGGCTGATGGCGGGGCGCACGAGCTTCGTCATCGCGCATCGACTGAGCACGATCCGCGACGCCGATCAGGTGCTCGTCGTCGACGGCGGGCGCATCGTCGAGCGCGGTACGCATCAGGCGCTGCTCGACCTCCGAGGCGTCTACCACCGCCTCTACACGAGCCAGTTCAAGGGGCACTCGATCTGACGCGGGTCGGGGAAGCGCCGCGAGTTCGGAGGCGCGACGCCGCGAAGCTTGACCCCCGCGACGATTAGCCTCTACTCTGCAGGCCGTCTATGAGTCCGTCAGGAGGACCTCCGTGATCGTCTGCCCGCGCTGCAGCAAGGAGAATCAGGATCACTACAAGTTTTGCCTCGGCTGTGGGGCAGAGCTTCCTCGCGACGCTGCGCATGCGCCGAAGAGCTTCACGGCGCCGACGCCTGCGGCCGGCCTGCCGGTAGCGGCGCCAGGGTCGGGCTTCGGCGCACCGGCGCAAGGCTTTGGCGCACCTGCGCAAGGCTTTGGCGCACCCGCGCAAGGCTTCGGAGCGCCCGCGCCCGCGCAAGGCTTCGGCGCACCAGCGCAGGGCTTCGGCGCGCCCGCACCGGCGCAGGGCTTCGGAGCGCCCGCACAGGGCTTCGGCGCGCCCGCGCCCGTTCCGTCTGGCTTCGGCGCACCTGCGCCCGTTCCGTCTGGCTTCGGCGCGCCCGCGCCCGTTCCCTCTGGCTTCGGCGCACCTGCGCCCGCGCCCGTTCCTTCTGGGTTCGGCGCCCCCGCACCTGCGCCCGTTCCCTCGGGTTTCGGGGCTCCCGCCCCGGTCGCGGCGCCCAAGCCCGCTCAGTTCGGCGGCGCTGCGGCGGCCGCTCCCGCGGCTGGTGGCGCCCACAAGTGCCCGCAGTGCGCGACGATGGTCCCGCCGGGCTTCAAGTTCTGCGGCACCTGCGGCCACGACATGACGGCGATCGCGGCGGCTGCGGCCGTCGGCGCTGCGCCGACCTCGCCTGCCCCCGCGCCGCGCCCGGCGCCGAGCGCGGCGAGCCACGGGACGCTCACGCTGATTCGCCCGGACGGCTCCGAGGGCGAGACCTTCCCGCTGCAGGAGATGACCGTCGTCGGTCGTGACACGGGCAGCCCGTTCGCGACGGACAGCTACCTCTCCCCGCGCCACGCGGTCTTCACGTTCAAGGGCCCGGAGCTCTCGGTCGCCGACCAGGGCAGCCTCAACGGCGTCTACGTCCGCATCGAGCGCGACGTGCCCCACGAGCTCGAGCCGGGCGCGATCTTCCGCGTCGGCCAAGAGATCCTGCGCTTCGAGCCGATCCCAGAGCCCACCCGTGGGGCCGACGGCGTCGAGCTGATGGGCAGCCCGAACCCGGGCCTGCTCGGCCGCATCAGCCTCGTCATCGGCCGCGAGACGACGGGCAACGCCTTCCCGATCCCCCCAGGCGGGATGCACCTCGGGCGCGAGCGCGGCGACATCATCTTCCCGGAAGACGGCTACGTCTCGGGGCTGCACTGCCGCATCCACTCCGAGGGCGGCAAGGTCGTGCTGACCGACGTCGGCAGCTCGAACGGCACGTTCACGCGCGTCCGCGGTGAGCGGACCATCAAGCGCGGCTCGCTGCTCTTGATGGGGCAGCAGCTCTTCCGCGCCGACTTCTGACGGCCTCCTGACGGGGGCCGGTCGTCAGCGCAGGTGCGTGATGTACCAGCGCTGACCCCAGTGGATCAGCGCCTTCACCTCGAAGCTGCGCTCGGTGCCGTCGACCGTGTAGCGCAGCAGCGAGTGGCGGACCGCCCAGTACGGCAGGGCGTTCGCTTCGCTGTGGACCGTCTGCCAGGTCGCGCGATGGGAGAGCTCGAGCCCCGCGAAGTGCGCGCGGTCGAGGTCGGGGAGCTCCGCGTGCAGCGCGTGGATGTCGCGCACGAAGTGCCCCACGAGCACGTCGTGGTAGTGCCCCGGATCGTCGATGCCCTTGAGCACGAGGAACGGACCACGCGGAAAAAACAGCTCCATCGCGCGCGCGGGGTCGTCGTGCACGATCGCGTCGAAGAGGCGGGCGGCGCGTGCGGCGAGGTCGCCCGGAGGCGGACGCGGGATGGGCTGCGTCAGGCGCGCGTCGTTCTCCGGCGGCACGACGATGCCGAGGTCTGCGGGCGTCACGCGCGCGCGGCGCTGAGCGCCGACGCTAGAGGCGGAGGCGAGGGCGACCGCGGCGACGAGCACGAGCAGCCACGCGCGCGCCTCGCGCGGCAGCGGGCTCACGTCGAACGACCGCCTGCGTCGAGGAGCCCCGCGCTATCCGAGGGCACGCGCTCGCGCAGGAATTTCTCGATGCGCAGCTCGAGCGAGGCGGGCTGCTCCATCGGCGCGGCGTGCGTCGCGCCCCGTAGCTCGAAGTACTCCGCGCCGGGGATGCGCTCGGCCATGAAGCGCGAGAGCGCGGGCGGCGTGAAGGTGTCGCGCTCGCCCGAGACGACGAGCACCGGCACATCGATGCCCGTGAGCGCGTCCTCTGCGCTGTGCTCACCCGCGCGCTCGAGCATCTCGAGGAAGAGGTCCGGGTCCATGCTCGCGAGGTGCTCCATGTACCGGACGAAGTCCTCCTCCGGCAGCGTGAGCCCGTCGATCTCACCGAGCAGATTCGCGAGGCGGAACGAGAGCCGCGTCGGCATCCGCCCCCACAGCCCGCGCGCGAGCCCGCGGTGCTTGCGGACGAAGTCGATCACGTTCGGCAGCACGTTGTTGAGCGTGTCGCTGCCGTGGAAGGTCATCGTCACGCGCCCATAGCTGCCCGAGACGAGCACGAGCGCGGCGGTGCGCGTCGGGTGTCGGCGCCACGTCTCGAGGCAGACCTGCGTGCCCATCGAGTGCCCGATGTGCACGGGGCGCTCTGCGCCTACCGCGTCGAGCACGGAGACGAGATCGTCCGCGAGGTCCGCGATGCCGATGCGCGTGCGGTCGCGCGGCGCGCCGCTCCGGCCGTGCCCGCGGTAGTGCCAGTGCACGACCGTGTGCGTCGCCGCGAAGTGCGGCTGCAGGTGCTCCCAGGACCAGCCATCACAGCCGATCCCGTCGTCGAGCAACAGCACGGGGCCCCGCCCACGCACGCCGTAGAAGAGACGCGTGCCGTCAGGCGCGGTCGCGAAGCCGGTCCGGTCGTACTCCATCGCCTAGCGTCGAGTCTTATTCGTCTTCGCGACCACGGAGGTCGTCGCCCTCGGCGTCGTCGGGCTCGTTGACGCTCGGGAGCTTGCGAATGTCGGGGAGGCCGATCTTCACGCAACGCTGCACGATCCAAGAGAGCGAGCGGTCGAGCCGCGCCGCTTCCTTCTGGATCTCCTGCAGCATCGACTCGGGGAAGTAGAGACTCTGCTTTCGCTTGTCGGTGCCAGCCATGAACGCCGTTCTCCTCCCAGTGCGCCCACGCCCCCGATGCCGCCCCGATCGGTGGGCTCATGTCGGTGACCGCGTCCGCGTGTGCCTCGTGGTACTACACGGGGACACGTCGGCCTGTCAATGCAGGCGGCGGAGATGCGGAGCCCGGAGGCAAGATGCGGCGGAAGTTCGAGCGAGTTTCTGGGCTGCGAATGGTGGCGCGCGCCAAGGCGGTGCTGCGGACCGTCGGTCCGGTGGCGGGGGGCGCGGTCTTCGGCGGGCTGGTCGTGGCGGCGCTGTTCGTCGCGGGGGTCGCGCGCGCGGTGCCCGAGCGGGCGAGCCCGTTCCGCAACCTCGGCGTGTTCGCGCGGGCGCTCGCGCACGTCGAGACCAGCTACGTCGAGGAGGTCGATCAGGACGCGCTCATTCACGGCGCCATCCGCGGCATGATCGCGACGCTCGATCCGCACAGCGCGTACATGGACCCCGAGGAGTATCGGATCCTGACGAGCGACACCCAGGGGCGCTTCGGCGGGATCGGCGTCGAGATCGACATCCGCGACGGCTGGCTGACGATCAGCGCCTGCTTCGAGGACGGCCCCGCGGCGCACGCGGGGCTGCGCGCGGGCGATCAGTTCCTCGCGATCGATGGGCGCGGCGCGCGGGACCTGCCGATCGACGAGGCGGTGCGCGTGATGCGCGGGGAGCCCGGCACCGAGGTGCACATTCGCATCCGGCGCCCCGGCACCGACACCGCGCTCGAGCTGACGGTGCGCCGTGAGCTGATCCACGTGCAGGCGGTGACGGCGCGCTTGCTGCCGGACCGCGTGCTCTACGTGAAGCTGCGCAGCTTTCAGGAGACGACGACCGACGAGCTGCGGCACGCGCTCGACGCGGGCGCGGCCGAGAGCGCGCGGTCGGGCGGGCTGCGCGGGCTCGTGCTCGATATGCGCGACAACCCGGGCGGGCTGCTCGATCAGGCGGTGCTCGTCTCCGACGAGTTCCTCGCGCGCGGCGTGATCGTCTCGACGAAGGGGCGCGGCGGGGAGCTGCTCGGCGAGTCCACCGCCCGGAGCGCCGGCACGCGCCCCGACTGGCCGATCGTCGTGCTGGTCAACGGCTTCACGGCGAGCGCCGCGGAGATCGTCGCCGGCGCGCTCCAGGACAATCATCGCGCGGTGATCATCGGCACGCGTACCTGGGGCAAGGGCAGCGTGCAGAGCGTGATCGAGCTGCCCGATCAGAGCGCGCTCAAGCTGACCATCGCGCGCTACTACACGCCGAGCGGCCGCTCGATCCAAGCCGAGGGCATCGCGCCCGACGTCCTCGTCGAGCAATTCGACGCGGCGACGCTCGTGACGGCGCGAGGCGCGAGCGCGCGCGACGCGCTCAACGAGGCGTCGCTCGAGCGGCACCTCGTCAACGATGGCGCGGGGCCCGTCGCGCTCGCGCCGACGACGCCGCTCGCCCGTGACGAGGTGCGCAGCGGCGCGCAGCCGAGCGCCGTCGCCGGCGAGCCCTTCGCGGACGATTTCCAGGCGCGCATGGCGTACCAGGCGCTCCGTGCGATCCTGGCTTCCCGCCAAGACTGAGCCCGCCCGCCTATGGCCAACCTCGGGTACATGCAGGTCGTTCGTCACTGCAATCAGTACTGCCGGTTCTGCTCGAATCCGTCGTCGGGCTACATGCTCGACCTCGAGACGGCGAAGCGGCAGGTCGACGACTTCGCGGAGCGCGGCTACTTCGGGATCATCCTGACGGGCGGTGAGCCCTCGCTGTCGGAGCTGATCCCCGAGATCAGCCGCTACGCGACCGCGCGCGGCCTGCACGTTCGTATGATCACCAACGGTTCTCGGCTCGCGCAGGACGGCGTCGCCGAGGCGTACCTCGACGCCGGCCTGCGCCACTTCCACGTCAGCCTGCACTCGTGTCGCCCGGAGCTCGAGGACTTCCTCACGGGCGTCAAAGGCAGTCATGAGCAGGCGATGCGCGCGCTCGAGAACCTCGGGCGCGTCGGCGCGACGGTCAACGTCAACACCGTCATCAACAAGTTCAACGCCGATCACCTCGACGAGAACGTGAAGCGTTGGACGGCGCAGTTCCCGTTCATCAGCCACTTCGTGTGGAACAACCTCGACCCGTCGATGGGGCGCGCGGAGACGAACCGCGACACCGCGCACCGGCTCGCAGACTTCGAGCTCTCGCTCGCGCGCGCGATGCGGCACCTGCACAAGCTCGGCCGCACGTTCCGCGTCGAGCGAGTGCCGCTCTGCTACATGACGGAGTTCGCGCACTGCTCGACCGAGACGCGCAAGATCGTCAAAGGCGAGGAGCGCATCGTTCACTTCCTCGACGACAAGGGCACGATCCGGCAGACGGACTTCAAGCACCCGAAGGCCGAGGTCTGCGGCTCGTGCACGCTCGACGAGGTCTGCGGCGGGCTCTTCGAGCTAGGCGATCACTACGACCTCGGGGAGCTGTATCCGGTCTTCGTGCCGGTCGAGGACGTCGTTCGGAAGGTCCTGGCGGACCCGGACTGAGGCGCGCTCGCGGCGGTCGGGCGGGGCGCGGCGCCGCGCGAGGAGGCGCCCGCTGCGCCGAGGACGTGGTACACGGCGCGCATGGAAAAGCGCGACCCGCTGATGCCGATCGTGCTGCTCGGAGCGCTCCTCGTCGGGGCGGTGCTCTATGTGCT
>CAIUAC010001324.1 GCA_903896985.1 uncultured Sandaracinus sp. | reverse complement strand
CCACGCGTTGATGCCGAGCACGGCGACCCGCGGGACGTCCAAACCGGCCCCCCGCGGAGCGCCGCCCGGCGTCGCCGTCGCCGCGCCTTTCAGTGATGCCGCAGCATTCCGCTGACTCTGGCTCTGTGCCGAAAAAGCGGTGCGCTTCGTCATCGCGCGCCCGTTCTCGTGGCTCGATCTTCGCGTATGCTCGGCTCCGTGCGAGCGTGCAAGCAATGCGGGACTGCGTTGGACGAGGGCGACCGCTTCTGCGCGCGGTGTGGTCTCGTCATTCCGGAGCTCGAGGGCCACGCGCGTGACCCGCTGGTCGGGCGAACGATCGGCGGCGCGTACGTCGTGCTCGAGCTCGTAGGGGTCGGGGGCATGGGACGCGTGTACCGCGCAGAGCAGAGCATGCTCGGCCGTACCGTCGCCATCAAGGTCGTGCATCCGCACCTGCTCGGCGACGAGCAGTCCGTGGCGCGCTTCTACTCCGAGGCGCGCACGGCGAGCCGACTCAATCATCCGAACTCCGTCGGCATCATCGACTTCGGTCGCACGGAGGACGGGATTCTGTATCTCGTCATGGAGTATCTGCGCGGCAAGGACCTCGCGCGGGTGATGCACGAGGAGGGGCCGCTGCCCCTGGCGCGGGTCGTCGAGATCGTCGTCGGCGTGCTCGCGGCGCTCGGCGAGGCGCACTCGCTCGACATCGTGCACCGCGATCTGAAGCCCGAGAACGTCATCCTCGAGCGCGTGCGCAACGGCGGCGACTTCGTGAAGGTCGTGGACTTCGGCCTCGCGAAGCTCGTCGGCAACTCGCGCAGCACCTCGATCACGTCGCCCGGGCTGGTCTGTGGGACGCCAGATTATATGTCGCCGGAGCAGGGGCGCGGCGAGGACGTCGACAACCGCGGTGACCTCTATTCGATGGGCGTCGTGCTCTTCGAGCTGCTGACCGACCGGCTGCCTTTCACGGACGACACCCCGACGAAGGTCGTGCTCCGGCACATGACCGATCCCGTGCCGGATCCGCGCGTCGCGGCGCCCGGGCGTCGCATCCCCGACGCGCTCGCGGACGTGACGATGAAGGCGATGGCGAAGGCGCCGCAGGACCGCTTTCAGAACGCCGAGGAGATGGCCGAGGCGCTGCGCCGGGTCGCGAGCGCGCTGCGTGCCGGCGCCGCCGCTGCGGCGAAGGACCAGCCGTGCCCCGCTTGCGCCCATCCGAACCCGGCGGTCAGCCGCTTCTGCGCCGAGTGCGGCGCGCGCTTGCCCGGCGTGTTGACGACGCCGCGCGTGACGCCCGCTGAGCGGCCGAGCTTGCCCTCGCCGGCGCGCGATGGGGCTCGTCCGTTCATCGGGCGCGAGAGCGAGCTCGCGGTGTTCGGAGAGCTTCGCGCCCGCGCCGCCAACGAGTTCGTCCGGATGCACGTGCAGGGAGAGGCGGGCGTCGGCAAGACGCGCTTTCTCGCCGAATTGGTGGGCATCGCGACGGCGGCCGGCGATCACGTCGCCGTCGGCCGTCCGCACGCGAGCGGAGCGCCCGTCGCCTACGAGCCGATTCGCCTCCTCGTGCGCGCGCTGCTCGGCGTCGACGACGCCAAGCTGCGTCAGCTGACGAGCAAGGACGCCGGCGTGTTCGGCGATGCGCTGTCCCTCGCGGGCGCCGCCGAATTGCTCTCCCCGACCGGGCTCGCCGGCACCGACGGGCGCTCTCGCGCTGGCGCCGTCGCCGCGATGTTGGCCACCGCCGCGCGGGTCGCCGCAGGTCGGGCGACCTCTGGGCGCGTGATGCTCCTCGTCGACGACCTCCTCGCGTGCGATGGCCTCACGCGCAGCGTGCTCGTCGAGCTGCCGAAGTTCGCGCAGGACACCCCGCTGCTGTTCGTCACGGCCGCGCAGAAGAACCCGCCTCCCGAGCTCGCGATCGGCAACACGCTGATCGCGCTGACGGGGCTCGGTGGCTACGACGCGAGCGATCTCGTCGCCGGCACCTACCCTTCGCGCGGGTCGCAGCCTCCGCCGGCGAGCGGCGGCACCTCGGATAAGCGCTATCTCCCGCTCTATCTCCAGCAGATCCGCGCGCTCGGCTTGACGCTCGGCACCGCGGAGGACTCCCTCCCGACGCGGCTGGCCGACACCGTCTCGCAGCGCCTCGAGCGCCTCGACGTCTCCGCGCGCAGGCTGCTGCAGGCCGCCGCCGTGCTCGGCGAGCGCTGCTCGCTCGGCGCGCTGCACTCGATGGTCGAGGAGAAGGACCGACACGGGCTCGACAAGCTGCGCGCCGACGGGCTCGTCCAGATCGACGGCGACACGCTCGCGATCGCGCACCCCTTCATCCGCGACATCGTGGAGGCGTCGATCCCCGCAGAGGCCCGCAAGCTGCTCCACGAGCGCGCGCTCGAGCTCGAGCAGGATGCCGACGCGCCGCTCGAGGTACGGGCAGGGCACGCGTTCCGCGCCGGTGAGCCGGTGAGCGCGCTCGTGCTGCTCGAGCGCATGGGGGACGGGGCGCTCCTGCACGGCGATCACTCGACGGCGGTGCTGGCCTTCCGCCGCGGGCTCGAGCTGGCCCGCCGAGAGCTCGTCGAGAGCGGCGATATGGGGCTCGACCGGGCGATCGCGACGTTCAGCCGCAGGCTCGGGGACGCGCTCGATCGTGGGGGCGACGCCGCGGGCGCGGAGGGCGTCGTGCGGGAGGCGCTCGACCTCACCGGGCGCGAAGGTATCGAGCGCGCGCGGATGCTGCTCATCCTCGGTCGCGCGGCGGCGCGTCGCCATCGCCACCGAGACGCTGTCCGCGTGCTCGGCGAGGCGGTCGACATCGCGACGCGCCTCTCGGAAACGCGCATCGCCGCCGAGGCGCACAACGTGATCGCGCGCGTGCGCAGCGACGAGGGCGACGAGATCGGCGCCGCGAACGCGCTGCGCCGCGCCGTCGAGCTCTTCGCCCAGGCGAAGGCGCCGCTCGCGCGCCAGGCGGCCGTCGCTGTCGAGCTCGCAGAGAAGCTCGTGGACCTCGGCGACCTCGAGGGCGCGACCGCGCACCTCGAGCGCGGCGCGCGGCTCGCGGTGGAGGCGAACGCGCCCGCGACCGTCGCCCAAGCGATGGGCACGCTCGCGATCATCGACGAGATCGCCGGGCGCGCGCCTCAGGCCGCCGCCCGCTACCGCGACGCCGCGCTGCTCGCCGCGAAGGCCGGCGATGCCGAGGCGCGGGACCGCTGGGAGCGTGCCGCGACCGCCCGCCGTCGCAGCGGTGTCACCGTGCCGCTGTAGGCAACGTCTCGGACCTGGCCCGGACTTGCAGACGTTCTCTGCGCGGGTGTAGCGTCGCCGCGCGCCGGCGCCCGGCGTTCTGTAGGAGATGTACTCATGACGCGCGGTGCGGCTTTCCAATCGTCCTTCGTCCTCGGCGTCGTCCTGCTCGCAGCCGGACTCTCCGCCTGCGCCGCGGAGCTCGAGGAGCCCGTCGCCGCCTCGTCCGCAGAGATCGCCGGGGGCACCTTCGAGCCCGGCTACGACGGCGTCGTCTCCGTGCTGAACAGCGCGCTCGGCGGGCTGTGCTCGGGCACGCTGATCGCGCCGCGCGTCGTGCTCACCGCGAAGCACTGCGTGCAAGAGGCCGGGCCCGTCGCGCCGGCGGGTCCCGAGGCGTTCTCCGTCGGCATCGGCTCATCCGCGCTGCGCCCCGCCGCGTCGTATCGCGTGATCACCGTGCGCACGACGCCCGGCTCATACCGCGACAACCTGAGCGATCTGATGGGCGTCGACATCGCGGTGCTGACGCTCGAGCGCGCGGTCGCGGGCGTCGAGCCGTATCCGATCCGCCGGGATCGCCCGAGCGATGTGCGCGATCAGTTGGTGACGGTCGTCGGCTTTGGGCAGATCCCCTCCGGCGGCGTCGGCTCCAAGTACCGCGGCACGACCACGGTCACCGGCCTCGCGGGCGACGTCATCTACTCCGGCTCGGCGATCTGTCAGGGTGACTCCGGCGGACCGATGTTCGACTCGATGGGGCGCGTGATCGGCGTCGCGTCGTTCGGCAACGGCGCCTGCGGCAGCGGCTACAACGGGCACAACACGGTGTCTTTCGCGGGGTCGCTCGCGATGATCGACGCGGCGGTCGCCGAGTCCGTGTGCGCGAACGACGGCGCCGAGGTCTGCGACGGCGCAGACAACGACTGCAACGGGCAGATCGACGAGACCTGCAATCCGCTCGGCTCCGTCTGCACCGCGAGCGATCAGTGTCAGGGCACGAACTGCGCGGTGACGAGGATCGGGCAGATCTGCACTCAGACTTGCGACCCGCTGCGCCCCTACGCGGGCTGTCCCTCGGCGATGTACTGCTCCGGCGATCCCGCCGGCGGCTGCACGGGCTTCTGCGTACCCGGCACGGGCCCCGCAGCGGCGGTCGCGAAGGGAAACGGCGCCGCGTGCGCGGCCGACACGGAGTGCGGCTCGCTCCTGTGTCGGGACCCCGGGGACGGGACCCGTCGCTGCTTGGAGCCGTGCCGCGGCGACACCGGGATGTGCCTCGCGGGCGAGGCGTGCGCCGCGCTCGCGGGGGGCTGCGCCGTGTGCGTCGATCAGCGGCAGTTGGTGATCCCGCGCGGCCTCGGCGAGAACTGCACGAGCGACGCGGCGTGCGCCTCGGGGCGCTGCTTCGACGACGTCGGCGTGCACTACTGCACCAGCGACTGCACCGCCGACAGCGAGTGTCCTTCGACGTTCCATTGTCGCGGAGATGCGTGCGTGCGCGGCGCCCGCGAGGGCACGGGCACGACCTGCGCGCCCGCGGCCAACGACGACTGCAGCGAGGGAATGGTCTGCGCGTCGGAGTCCGGGCGGAGCTGGTGCACTCAGCTCAACTGCGCAGATCCGATGAACGCGTGTCCGACGGGCTTCGACTGCGTCGAGGTCGGCGGCACGACAGTGTGTCGGCCCAACGTGCGCCTGCTCGGCGAGACGTGCGCTGCAGATATCGAGTGCTTGAGCGGACTCTGCCGCGCGGGCGAGTGTACGCGCAGCTGTGGAGTCGACACTCCGTGCGGCGTCGGGCTCGAGTGCCGTCGCACCTCGGGCGGCGCCGACGCGTTCTGTGAGCGCCCGGCGGCAGCCTCAACCCCCGATGGCGGAGGCTGCAGCGTCTCAGGCGCGCAGGGTGGGCGCGGGGCGTCGGCGGGTTTCGCGCTCGTCGCGGGGCTGCTCTCGCTGCTCGTGATTCGCCTGCGTCGGAGGGCGTCATGAGCCGCTGTTCTTCACGCGGGAGTCGCCTCGCGTCCTCGCTCGTCGCCTCCGCGTGCATCGCTGCCTTGCTGCTCTCGGGCTGCGCCGTCGACGTCGGACCGGAGTCGTTCGGCGAGTCGCGCGCGCCCATCGCGGGCGGGGTGGTCGAGACGGGCTATCCGAGCGTCGTCTTCCTCTACATCACGACGGGCGCTGCCTGCACCGCGTCGATCATCGCGCCGCGCGTCGTGCTCACCGCGAAGCACTGCGTGCGCGCCGGCTCGACGGACGCGGCGTCGCCCGCGCGCGACTTCCAGGTCTACGTAGGCAGTTCGGTTCGCTCGCTCTCGCAGATGTACACCGTGAGCGAGGTGATCACCGCGCCAGGCTCGTGGAACATCGAGGACGGCTCGGACATCGCGCTCCTGATCCTCTCGTCGCCCGCCGCGGAAGCGTCGATGCCGTACTCGCGCGAGCGACCGAATCGCCTCACGGGCGCGACGATCACCGCGATCGGCTATGGTGAATTGCCGGACGGTTCGAGCGGCACGAAGTACCGCGTGAACACCGTCGTCGAGTACACGATGAACAACTTCGTGTTCGTCGATCCCTCGGTGTGCTCGGGCGACTCGGGCGGACCGCTGCTCGACTCGACGGGCGCGATCCACGGTGTCGCGTCGTTCATCTACAGCCCCGATGGGACGTCGTCGCCGCGCTGCGGGACCGCCCCTGGTGCGTATTCGGCCATCTATCCTTATCTCGATCTCATCGATCAAGCGATCATGGACAGTGGCACTTGCGTGCCCTCGGGCGCAGAGGTCTGCGACGGGCGAGACAACGACTGCAATGGCAGCGTCGACGAGGGTTGCACCGCGCTCGGCGGGGCCTGCACGACGAGCGACACTTGCGTCGGCGGGCGCTGCGAGACGACCGTCGCAGGGCAGATCTGCACGCAAGCGTGTGATTCCGTGACTCCCTATCTCGGCTGTCCTCCCGGGCTCTATTGCTCGGGTGCGACCGGCTGCGAGGGGCGCTGTGTGCCCGGCACGGCTGGGACGACGGCCTACGACGCGCCCTGCACGACCGACACCGACTGCGGCACTCTGCTCTGCGTCGATCCAGGCGACGGCAATCGTCGCTGTCTCGCGCCCTGCCGCGGTGATGCGGGTGAGTGTGTGACGGGCGAGGCGTGCGCCGCTGGCGCGGGGGCCTGCGGAGCCTGCGTCCCGGCCGAGATCGTCGCGAGCACGCGCGGCCTCGGGGAGCCCTGCACGACGGATCCGGAGTGCCTCTCGGCGCGCTGTCTCACCGACGCGGGCCTCTCGTACTGCTCACGCACCTGCGCCGACGACGCCGCGTGCGGCGCGGGATATCGCTGCCTCGCCGATGGCCTCTGCCATCGGGGCGCCGCGGAGGCGACGGGCGGGCCCTGCCGCACCGACGAGAACTGCATCGCGCCTGGCGCGTGCGCGGTGCGCGGCAGCGAGCGCTGGTGCACGGTGACCTGCGCGACGGATACCGAGTGCCCGACGGGCTTCCACTGTGAGGCGGCGGGCGGCGCGAACGTCTGCGCGCCCGTGCTCGGCCTGATCGGCGACCACTGCGCTGCGAACGAAGACTGCGCCACGGGGCTCTGCGAATTCGGCAGCCATGTGTGCACGCGCTTCTGCGACTTCGACAGCCCGTGCGGGCCAGGCAACGCCTGCGTGCGCATCGGGGACGGCACGGCGGGGATCTGTCTCGCGCCGACTGCGGCGGTCACTCCGCGCGCGAGCGGCTGCGGCTGTCGCGTCGCGTCGGGCTCGCGAGGCGCGAACGGCGTGCTCGCAGCGTCGCTGACGCTCGTGTTGTTCGCGCTGGGTCGGCGGCGTGCTCGGCGCCGCTGAGCGCCGCGCGCACTCGAGCAAACGCTCGCCGACGAAGGACCCGGCTGCTGTGGCCGCGGGCGAGACGCGCCGCTATGCTCGCCCGGTGTCGCGGCCTGTCGCTCCTTCCGCCGGTCTCGCGCTGCTCGCGGCGCTCCTCGGCGTCGTGAGCGGCTGCACGGACATCGGCTCCATCGGCGCGGGCTCTGGGCGGCTCTGCGGCGGGCCCGTCGTCGGCACGAGCGACGCCGCCTTCATACGGCGTGGCTTCTGCGAGAGCGTCACCCTCGAGCTGGCGTTTCGACCGCTCGTGCCCGAGCACTGCCGCGGCTTGCCCCTCGGCGACACGACCTTCGAGGCGCTGCTGACGACGAGCGATGGCGCCTTCGAGTGCGCGCCCGTGCGCATCGTCGGGCCGGTCGAGCAAGACCTGCTCGGTCGCTACGATTTCCCCGGTGAGACGCGGCTCGAGAACAAGATCTATACGGTGCGCCGCACTCGCGGCCCCGACGATGGCTCCGTGCGCTTGTGCAGCGAGCTCGCGCCCGAGCAGTTCGACGCCGAGGCCGCGTGCGGGCAGGACGCTACGCTCTTCGTCTCCTTCCTCGATGGCGGGGGCGTCGAGGCCCGCCTCCTCGGGGGCGCAGGCAGCTCGAGCACGGGCGAGCGCTGCGGCGCAGCGACGGCGGACCACAGCACGGGGCGCGACCTCTTCGGCCTCTTCCGGCTCGCATGCACGCAGTGAGCGCGAGGAGGCCCGGGCCGCTCCGGGTGCTCGGGATCGAGAGCTCGTGCGACGAGACGGCCGCGGCGGTCGTCAGCGCGGACGGCGTCGTGCACTCCGACATCATCGCGAGTCAGATCGCCATTCACGCGCCGTATGGCGGCATCGTCCCGGAGGTCGCGTCGCGCGCGCACCTCGGCAGCATCACCGCGGTCGTCGAGGCTGCGCTAGGGGCTTTGCCCGATGGGCTCGCGGACGTCGACGCGATCGCCGTGACGAACGGGCCCGGGCTCGTCGGCGCGCTGCTCGTCGGCGTGCAGTTCGCGAAGGCCCTGGCGTTCTCGCGCGGGCTGCCGATCGTCGGCGTCGATCACCTCGTCGCGCACCTCCTCGCCGTGCACCTGCGGCGTGATGCCGGAGCGCTCGAGGAGCGCGCGCGCGAGCCCGCGTATCCCTACATCGCGCTGCTCGCGAGCGGCGGACACACCGCGCTCTACGAGGTGCGCTCGGGAACGGAGCAGGTGCTGCTCGGGCAGACGCGCGACGACGCGGCGGGCGAGGCCTTCGACAAGGTCGCGAAGCTGCTCGGGCTCGGCTATCCGGGCGGTCCGCGCGTCGACCAACTCGCGGCGCAGGGCGATGCGCGCGCGGTCGTGCTCCCGCGTCCCAACGTCGGCGGGCGGGACTCCCTCGAGTTCAGCTTCAGCGGCCTCAAGACCGCCGTCGCGCAGCACGTCGCCAAGCAGGGCGCACCGCGGGATGAGCGCGCGCTCGCGGACCTCTGCGCTTCGTTTCAAGGCGTGATCGTCGAGACCCTCGTGCGCAAGAGCGTGCTCGCCTGTCGCGCGCTCGACCTCCCGCGCCTCGTGCTCTCGGGCGGAGTCGCCGCCAACCGCGGCCTGCGCGCGCGCGCCGCCGAAGTGTGCGCACGCGAACGAATAGGGCTGTTCGTTCCGTCTCTCGCGTCGTGCACCGACAACGCCGCGATGATCGCCTACGCGGGTGCGCAGCGCCTCGCCTCGGGTGCGCGTGATGACCTCACTTTGACGGTCTATCCGCGCAGTCCGAGCGTGCGCCGCGGCCGCATCCTCGACGTGCGCGAGCGCTGACGTCTGGCGCGACCCACGCATCAGGGCTTCCGTCCACGGGGCGTAACCGCTAAGCTCATCGATTCGGGCATCACTCGATGGAGGCTTCGCATGCGTTTCAGTGGTCTCGTTCTGTGCATTCTGCTCCTCGCGTCAGCGTCGGCGTGTTCCGACTCGGCCCGACCGTCTCGCCCGACTCCCCGCGATGGCGGGCCCATCGGCGTCCCTGACGCTGACGGCGACGGTATCCCCGACTCCTTCGAGGGCAGCGCCGACAGCATCGACACCGACGCCGATGGGACGCCCGACTACCTCGACTCGGACAGCGACAACGACGGCGTGCCGGACTCCGTCGAAGGCGGCGTGGCCGACGGCGGTGAGCCGCTCGACTCCGACGCCGACGGCGTCTACGACTTCCGCGACACCGACAGCGATGCCAACGGCGTGCCCGACTCCCTCGAGGGCGGCGACGATCTCGACGGCGACCGTCAGCCCAACTCGCGCGACCTCGACAACGACGGCGACAACGTCAGCGACGTCGTCGAGATCGGCGCGAACCCGGACGTGCCCGCCGACAGCGATGGCGACGGCACGCCGGACTACCTCGACATCGACAGCGACGGCGACACGATCCGCGACCTCGAAGAGGCCTTCGTCCCCGACGACACCGACAGCGATGGCATCCCGGACCGCCTCGACCTCGACTCCGACAACGACGGCATCCCGGACAGCGTCGAGGCTGGCGACGCCGACGTACTCACGCCCGCGATCGACACCGACATGGACAGCGTCCCGAATTACCGCGATCCGGACTCCGACAACGACGGCCTCTCGGACGCCGACGAACTCGCGCGCGGCACCGACCCGCTGCTCGCCGACACCGATGGCGACGGCGTCACCGACCTGGTCGAGGTCGGCGCCTGCCCCGTCGGCGATCCGAGCTGCGCGACTGACGCGACGGACCCGGCCTCGAGCCCGCGCACGCGCGGTGACTTCGTCTTCTTCGAGCCCTACATGGCAGCGCCGGACCCGCTCCGCGACACGCTCTCCTTCGCGACGGATCTGCGCATCGCCGACGTCTACGTCTTGATGGACACGACCGGCTCGATGGGCGGCGCGATCGCGTCGCTCAAGTCCGGTCTCTCGACGCCGGTGACGGGCCTCATCGACCGCGTGCGCGCGGTCATCCCAGACGTGTGGTTCGGCGTCGGCGGCTTCGACGACTATCAGCAGTCGCCGTACGGCTACGCGACCTCGGGCGACATGGCCTACTACCACCTGCAAGACCTGACGAGCGACATCCCGACGGCGCAGGCCTCGGTCAATCGCCTCACGACGCACTACGGCGGAGACGGCCCCGAGGCGAGCTATCCCGCGCTGTACGCGGTCTCTTCGGGCCTCGGCCTCGCCGGCCCGAGCGGCTGGCCGAGCTCGCGCGCGTCGGCTCCGGCGCCCTTCGCGGCGTGTCCGGCCTCGGCGTCGATCGGCTGGCCCTGCTTCCGCAACTCCGCCGTGCCGATCGTCGTCACGATCACGGACATCAGCTCGCACAACGGTCCTGTCGGCGAGGACACCTACTCCTTCACGGGTGGCGGCAGCGGTCCGACGTACGCCGAGGTCGTCGGTGCAGCCACGGCCTCGCGCATCCGCGCGATCGGCATCGCAGTCAACGGCGGCGGACGTCCGCACCTCGAGTCGATGGCGCGGGCGACCGGCGCGGTCGACGCGGCAGGCACCGCGCTCGTCAGCGACTGGTCGGTCGGCTCGCCGATCGGTGACGACGTCGTCACGATGATCCAGACGCTCGCGAACCAGACGCCGATCGACATCTCCGTCGTCTTCCAGGACGACGCGAGCGACAGCGTCGACACGTACGCTTCCTTCGTCGATCACATCGAGGCGAACACCGTCGGCGTCCCCGGGCGCTGCGACGCGGTGCCCGCCGTCGATACGAACGGCGACGGCTACGCGGACACCTTCCAGGGCGTCCGCCCGGGCACTCCCGTCTGCTTCGACATCATCGTGAAGCAGAACGACACGGTGATGCCGACGACCTCTCCCCAGGTCTTCCGCGCGAACCTCCAGGTGCTCGGCGACGGCTTCACGCCGCTCGATACCCGCGACATCTTCTTCCTCGTGCCGCCGCACATCGAGGTCCCGATCGGCCCGGGCTGAGCGCCCGCCGACGACCCTTCTGTATCCGGGCTGAGTCGATTGATCGGCGCGTTGCCCGACGCGCCGACGCTCTGCTAGCGTGCGCTTTGCCATGACACGCTACGTCCATCTTTTCTCGGATCCGCCCACGACGCAGGTCAAAGAACTCCTCGGCGGCAAGGGCGCCGGGCTCGCGGAGATGACGCGGCTCGGCATCCCAGTTCCGCCCGGGTTGACCATCACCACCGAGGCTTGCCGCGCCGTCTACGCGAACGGCGGCGCTTGGCCCGAGACGTTGCGCGCCGAGGTCCTCGCGGCGCTCGCCGTCGTCGAGGAAGGCGTCGGCGCGAAGTTCGGCGACACGACGCAGCCGCTGCTCGTGTCGGTGCGCTCGGGCGCGCGGGTCTCGATGCCCGGCATGATGGACACGATCCTCAACGTCGGGCTCAACGACGCGACGGTCGAGGCGCTCGCCGCTCGCACGAACGACCGACGCTTCGCCTTCGACGCCTATCGCCGCTTCGTGATGATGTATGGCGGCGTCGTGCTCGACGTCGATCGGCACCTCTTCGAGGCGCTGCTCAACGACCTCAAGCGCTCGCTCGGCAACCCGATCATGCACGACCACGAGGTGCCCGTCGCCTCGCTCGAGCAGCTCGTCAAGAGCCTCAAGGCGCTTGTGTTGAAGGAGACGGGCAAGCCCTTCCCCGAGGACCCGCATGACCAGCTCTGGGGCGCCGTCGCCGCCGTCTTCGAGAGCTGGAACAGCAAGCGCGCGCTGACCTATCGCCGCATGTACAACTACTCCGACGACTGGGGCACGGCGGTCAGCGTGCAGTCGATGGTCTTCGGAAACATGGGCGATGACTGCGGCACCGGCGTCGCGTTCACGCGCAATCCGTCGACCGGCGAGCGGATGCTCTACGGCGAGTACCTGCTCAACGCGCAGGGCGAGGACGTCGTCGCGGGGATTCGCACGCCGAAGGCGATCGCCGCGGTGTCTTCGCCGCGCGGACGCGAGGCTGAGTCGCTCGAGCGCGCGCTGCCCGAGGTCTACGCGCAGTTCGTCGCCGTCGCGGCGCGCCTCGAGAAGCACTTCCGGGACGTGCAGGACATCGAGTTCACGATCCAGCGCAACAAGCTCTGGCTGCTGCAGACACGCAACGGCAAGCGCACCGGGCGCGCCGCCGTCCGCATCGCCGTCGAGATGGTCGACGAGGGGCTGATCACGACCGACGAGGCGGTGCTGCGCGTCGATCCGACGCTCGCTGAGCAGCTCCTGCACCCGCGCGTGCCGGAGCCGGAGCGCCTCGCGAAGGAGGGGATCTTCCCGCTGGCGTCGGGCCTACCGGCGAGCCCTGGCGCGGCGACGGGCATCATCGTGTTCGACGCGGACGATGCCGAGCGCACGGCCAAGGACGGCACGAAGGTCGTCCTCGTGCGCGGCGAGACGAGCCCGGAGGACATCCACGGGATGAAGGCTGCGCAGGGGATTCTGACCGCGATGGGCGGCATGACCTCGCACGCGGCGGTCGTCGCGCGCGGCATGGGCAAGTGCTGCGTCGCGGGTGTCAGCGACATGCACGTCGACGTTCGCGCCGGCAAGCTCGTCGTCCGCGCGCACGGGGGCACCGCAGAGCGCACGTTCGTGCGGGGCGATGTGCTCACGCTCGACGGCACCCACGGTAAGATCTACTCGGGCGAGGTGCCCGTCGAGCCGGCGACCAGCGTCCCGGGCTTCGATCGCCTGATGTCGTGGGTCGACGGCGCGCGACGGATGCGCGTCCGCGCCAACGCCGATACGCCGAAGGGCGCACGCGATGCGCGCGCGTTCGGCGCGGAGGGCATCGGGCTCTGTCGCACCGAGCACATGTTCTTCGCCGCCGACCGGCTCTCGGCCGTGCGCTGCGTCGTCCTCGCGGGCACGCCGGAGGTCCGCAAGCAGTGGCTCGCGAAGATCGAGCCGATGCAGCGACAGGACTTCGTCGAGATCTTCCGCGCGATGGCGGGGCTGCCCGTCACGATCCGCCTGCTCGACTGGCCGCTGCACGAGTTCATGCCGCGCGAGCCCGCAGAGATGGCGCAGATCGCCGCCGCGCTCGGGGAGTCGGTCGACGTCATCACGCGTCGCGCCGAGCAGCTTCACGAGATCAACCCGATGCTCGGGCACCGCGGCGCCCGCCTCGGGCTCACGCACCCGGACATCTACGGCACGCAGGCGCGCGCGATCCTCGAGGCGGCGTGCATCGTCTCCGCCGAGGGCGTCGACGTGCAGCCCGAGATCATGATCCCCGTCGTCGCCCTCGCGGGGGAGCTCACGCGCATCCAGGCGACGGTGCGCGCCGCCGCCGAGGCGGTCTTCGCCGAGTGCAAGCTGCGCGTGCCGTACCTCTTCGGCACGATGATCGAGCTCCCGCGCGCTTGCGTCGTCGCCGGCGAGATCGCGGAGACGGCCGAGTTCTTCTCGTTCGGCACCAACGACCTCACGCAGACGACGCTCGGCGTCAGCCGCGACGATGCGGGGCACTTCCTCCCCGATTATCTCGGCGAAGGGCTGCGCGTGCTCGAGCGCGATCCGTTCGCGAGCATCGACCGCGACGGCGTCGGCGCCATGGTGCGCATGGCGTGCGAGCGCGGTCGGAGCACGCGCGCGGACATCAAGCTCGGCATCTGCGGCGAGCACGGCGGCGACCCGTACTCCATCGCGTTCTTCGAGGAGGTCGGGCTCGCGTACATCAGCTGCTCGCCCTTCCGCGTGCCCGTCGCCCGCCTCGCGGCGGCGCAGGCGACGCTGCGTCAGAAGAAGAGCTGAGTCGGCGCGTCAGGGCACCGCGCGCAGCTTCGTCGCCGCGCGGTGCCACAGGACGCGCAGGTGGCTGCGGCTGACGCCGAGGCGCGCTGACGCTTCGGCGCGCGCGGCCTCTTCGATGCCGCCGCAGAGCACGACGTCGCGCTCGCGCGGCGTCAGCGTCGAGAGCCCGCGCAGCAAGCGCGCGCGGTGTCGCTCCAGGTCGATGACGTCACCCACCTCGAGCGGTCGGCTCGGCTCGAGCGTCGCGGCGGAGTCGAGCAAGCGCCGTCGACGACCGCCCTCGCGGTAGTGATCCGCGACCTTCCGCGAGAGGATGCCGACGAGCCACGTCGTCGGCTTCGCGCGCCCCTCGAAGGCGTCGGCGCTCTCCAGCGCTGCGATGAACGTCGCCTGCACGAGGTCCTCCGCCACCGAGCGCTCGACGTAGCGCAGCGCTCGCCCGAGCAGCATCCGGCGCGCGTTCTCGAGATCGAGCGCCTCGAACGGAGAGCGCACCGACGCCGCGCTGCCTCCGCGCTCGACGCTCACCTCCGCGAAGGAGGTCGTGCGGCGGAGGGCGCGGGGGGTCGTCATGCGCTGACGCGTCGCAAGGCGCGTGCCGCGTCACCGCGCCGCGCGGTCGCCCGCAGACCGCGCGATTCGTTGGACGCACGCCGCTGGCGGCCGTCGCGTGGCCGGGAATCCGGCACGCGCGTGGACGGTCCGCCGGGCCAGCGCGCGCGCCCCTCGCCCGGCGCGCGCACGTTCGCGGGGAATTGGGGGCATGATGCTTGGCACCGCGCTTGCGATGAGCTTGCGCTTGCCTCGCTCCACCCACGACCGCCCCGTGCAGCCCCACCTCGGCTTCGACGACCTGCGTCAGCGCGCGCGCGACCTCATGGTCCGCGAGTTCGTCCGCACGCGGCTGCTGTTGACGCCGATGCCCGTCCTCGTCGGCACCACCGTGCTGATCGCGGACGATGTCCTGTGGCGGCGCGTCGTGCTCGGCGTCGTGATCACCGGTCTCGTCGGGGGCTCCATCCTCGAGAGCATTCGCGTGCGCCGAGGCGGGCGCATCGGCGACGACACCGTGCTGCTCAACCTCGTGTTCGCGGTCGTCGGGCACGCCGCCGTCTCGCTCGCGTCGGGCGGGCTCTGGAGCCCCGTGATCGTGGCGTCCCCGCTGCTGATGCTGCTGCTCGCCGTCAGCGTCGCGCCGCGCCTGGCGAAGGCGCTCGCCTCAGTGGAGCTGCTGATCGTGTGGGTCGGCGCCGCGATGGTGGGCTTCGGCGGGCCTGAGTTCGTGCCCAAGATCTTCCGCCTCTCGGACGGCTTCGGCTTCAGTCCGGCGCACATCGTCGTCGCGGCGTCGGT
>CAIUAC010001323.1 GCA_903896985.1 uncultured Sandaracinus sp. | reverse complement strand
GGACGACTCGCTCTCGCTGCCGCGCTGGTCGACCTCGACGCGCATCGCGACCGACTCCTCGGGGGCGAGCTCCACCCGGCCGAGCACGACCGCGCGACCGACGGCGAGCGCGGCGCCGCCCTCGAGGCCCGAGGCCTCGCCCTTCTTCGCGAGGCGCTCGTCACCCGCGGCGCGCACGAGCGCCTCGACGACGAAGGCGAGGAGCCCGCCGAAGACGACGAGCGCGGCGAGCAGCGACAGCGCGGGCCCGAGGTGAGTCGGGGCCTCGGCGGCGGCGATCACGGGGAGCATCACGGCGATGCTACGGCGACGCGACGCGCCGAGGAAGACGCGGCTTCGGTCGGTCAGCGCGAGGCGGTCCCGCGCCGACGACGAGCCACTTGCCAAGGCCCGGCCCGGGAAACAGACGAGGTGGGAGGATCTCACCTCCCGAGGAGCCGCAAATGTCGAACGAAGGGCGTTTCGTCTGGTACGAGCTGATGACGAAGGATCTCGCTGGGGCGCGCGACTTCTACACGAAGCTCGTGGGCTGGACCGCGGTGGACGGGCAGATGCCCGGCAGGCCGTACGCGATGTTCAAGCAGGGCGACGCCCAGGTCGCGGGCTTGATGGAGCTGCCCGAGGACGCGCGCGCGATGAACGCGCCGCCGTGCTGGCTCGGCTACGTCGCGGTCGATGACGTCGACGCGGCGCTCGAGAAGGCGAAAGCGCTCGGCGGCTCGGCGCCCAAGCCGGCGATGGAGATCCCCGACGTCGGTCGCTTCGCGCTGATCATGGACCCGCAGGGCGCCGCGCTGATGCTGTTCACGCCGGCGGCTTCCTCGAAGGGCACGGCGCGCACGCCGGGGCAGCCGGGGCATGTCGGCTGGCACGAGCTCTACGCGCGCGACGGCGCGGCGGTGTTCGACTTCTACGCGGCGATGTTCGGCTGGGAGAAAAAGCGCGCGATGGACCTCGGCCCGATGCGCGTCTATCAGACGTTCGGGCTCGGCGACGAGGAGCTAGGCGGCGTGATGTCGATGCCGCCCGGCGTGCCGATGCCGCACTGGAAGTACTACCTGGGGGTCGGCAACATCGACGAGGCGGCGGCGCGCGTGAAGGCGAGCGGCGGGACGATCCAGATGGAGCCGCACGAGATCCCGGGCGGGGGCTTCATCACCGCAGGCACCGACCCGCAGGGCGCGAGCTTCGCCCTGCTCGGGAGGCGCTGAGCGCGCCGAATCGGAGCCGGAGCGGCGTCGCGCGGGTCAGTCGCCGTCGCGCGCGAGAAAGTCGCTCCACTCCGACTCGTTCCACCACTCGTGCTCGATGCCGTCGCAGGTCACGCCGAACGAGGGGCACATGATGCAGCCCTCGCCGCGCAGCACGGTCGGGTCGTAGACGGGCGGAAACTCGCGCACGAGCTGCTCGCCGTCGGCGCGCGCGGCGGCCTCGTCGTCGCTCGGCTCGCGGGTCGGGAGCTCGTAGACGCCCGCCCGCCCGAGGCGCGACTGACTCTCTGGGAAGAGCACGCTGTTCTCGGCGTCGAGGTGCTGCCAGAGGCGCTCTGCGTAAGCCTTCGACAGCGCCTCGGCGGCGGTGCGCTCGGCGACGCCGTCGAGCGCGCCATCGAGCAGGACGGCGAGCGCGTCGAGCTGAGCCGCGAGCTCGTGGTGCTGCGTGAGCATCGCGGCGATCGGTCCGCGCGCGACGGGGAGAGCGAGCTCCCGCGCGAGCGCCGGGAACAGCACGAGCTCCTCGCGGTCGTGGTGATAGCCGCCCACGAAAGCGCGAAAGAAGCGCACGAAGCGCGCGGCG
>CAIUAC010001322.1 GCA_903896985.1 uncultured Sandaracinus sp. | reverse complement strand
TACCGCGACATCGCCGCCGCGGCGGCGGGCCTCGACGACGACGCGCTGCACTTCCGCACCGACGCCGCGCACGTCCGCGCGCGCGCGCAGGCGATCGGCGCCGGGCGCGCGGCTGCGCGGGCCGAGGCGATCCGCGAGGCGCTCCGAGCCATCGACAGCAACGGCAACCCGCAGCTGATGCTGGACGCGCTGTTGTTCGCGCTGCGCACCGCGGCGTGAGCGGCCGACGCTCGCGGCGCGCGATCGAGTGATGCCGCGTGATGCGGTGCGCAGTGCCTGCTAGTCTCGCGCCGCCCATGTCCGCGAACGCCCGCCCCTTCTACGTCACGACGCCGATCTACTATGTGAATTCCGTGCCGCACGTCGGCACGGCGTACTCGACGATCGCCGCCGACGTCTTCGCTCGCTACGCCCGCGTGCGCGGTCGGCCCTCGCGCTTTCTCACCGGGCTCGACGAGCACGGGCTGAAGATCGCGCGCCTCGCGGCCGCTGAGAACCTCGCGCCGCAAGCGTTCGTCGATCGCGCAGAAGGCCCATTTCGTAAGGCCTGGGAGGTGCTCGGCTGCGAGTACGACGACTTCATCCGCACGACGGAAGCGCGGCACACGCAGCACGTGCAGGAGCTCTGGAAGCGCGTCGCGGCGGCGGGCGACATCTACCTCGGGCACTACGAAGACTGGTACTGCGTCGACTGCGAGGCCTACTACACCGAGAAGGATCTGCTCCCCGGCAACGTGTGCCCGACGCACAAGAAGCCCGTCGAGAAGATCCGCGAGGAGAGCTACTTCTTCAAGCTCTCTGCGTACACCGACAAGCTGCTCGCGTACTACGAGGCGCACCCGAGCTTCGTGCGCCCCGAGGGCCGCTACAACGAGGTGAAGGCGTTCGTGAAGGAGGGGCTCCGTGACCTCTCGATCTCGCGCACGAGCTTCCGGTGGGGCATCCCCGTGCCGGGCGACTCCGAGCACGTGATGTACGTGTGGTTCGACGCGCTCACGAACTACATCAGCGCGCTCGGCGGGCCGCCCGTCGAGGGCTCCGATCACTCACGCTTCGACACGTTCTGGCCGCACGCGGACGAGAGCGGCGCAGAGTCCGTGAACCTCGTCGGCAAGGATATCCTCCGCTTTCACACGGTGTTCTGGCCCGCGTTCCTGCTGAGCGCGGGGCTCGCGCCACCGACGCACGTGCAGGTGCACGGCTTTCTCACCGTCAACGGCGAGAAGATCTCGAAGTCGCTCGGCAACGCGATCGCGCCGGAGCCGCTCGTCGAGGCCTTCGGCGCGGACGTGCTGCGCTACTACCTGATGCGCGACGTCGGCTTTGGGCACGATGGCGACTTCAGCCACGCGAACCTGCTCGCGCGCTATCACGGCGACCTCGGCAACGGGCTCGGCAACCTGCTCAACCGCATGGTCGCCAGCATCGTGAAGAAGTCGCTCGGCGGGGTCGTGCCGCACATCCACTTCGACACTCTCCAGCAGGTCGATCGCGACCTGATGGCGACCGCCGAGCGCACCGCCGAGGCGACGGGCAAGCACCTCGACTCGATGCTGCCGAACCGCGCGCTCGAGACCGCGTGGGAGCTCGTGATCGCGACGAACAAGTACATCGACCTCACCGAGCCGTGGAACCTCGCGAAGAGCCCCGACACGGCCAAGCGTCTCGCGCAGGTCGCCTACACGGTGCTCGAGTCGTTGCGCTGGCTCAGCGTGATGCTGTGGCCCGTGATGCCGCAGAAGTGCAATGATTTGCGGGCGCAGCTCGGCCTTCCTGCGCTCCTGCCGACGGTCGGCATGGACCTCTGGCCGAGCGCGTGGGGCGGGCTGACGGGCGGCACGGTCACGCAGCCAGGCGCGCCGCTCTTCCCCCGCTACGACGAAGACCAACAGCGCGCGCTGCTCGAGCGACTCGGCGTCGCGGAAGCCGCTGCCACGCCCCACGCGAAGACCACCCAGCCCAAGAAGTCGGAGAAGCCCGTGAGCGAAGCGAAGGTGGATGCGAAGGTCGAGAGCACGGCAACGTCGAAGGTCGAGGGTACGGCGGAACCGAAGCCCGCAGTGACCGTGGTGGCGACG
>CAIUAC010001321.1 GCA_903896985.1 uncultured Sandaracinus sp. | reverse complement strand
TCTTCCACGGCAGCGCGCCGCGCGTCTGCGCGCTGACGTCGCCGCCGGCGCCGCGCTGCGCTGAGGCGAGCTCCCGCGCCTTCCGATAGAGGCGCGCGCGCGCCCCGGGCGCCGCGACGAGCTCCGAGGCGGGCCACTCGCCCGCGACGAGGCGCAGGCGCCGCAGCACGACGTCCGCGGCCTCGGTGCTGCCGACGCGGACCGCGAGATACTGCCGCAGGCCCTCGGCGAAGTGTCGGAACGCCCGCGCGTGCAGCAGCGACGCGACGGTCTCCTCGAGCCCAGAGACGCCCGCGTCCTGCACGAGGGAGTCCGCCACTGCGTTCCACAGCTTGACGGTGGCCTTCGGCTTCGGCTGTTCCGGCGATTGCATCTCGACCTCGGCAGCAGAGCGCAGTCGGCGGCGGAGGGCAACCTTGCGGCGAGCGCTGCCCCGGAGCGCCGCGCGCGCTGACTCGCTCGCCCGCGCGTGGTATCGGCTCGCCGCGCCCCCGGCTCGATCGCTCGGTGGCTGCGCATGGAGGCCCACGACATGAAGCTCGACGACCTGAAGATCATCGTCACCGGCGGCGCCCAGGGGATGGGCGCGCACTTTGCCAAGCGTCTCGCGGAGGCGGGCGCGCAGGTCGCCATCGGCGACGTGAAGGAGGAGCTGCTCGCGGAGGTCGCGGCGAGCGTCGCGGGCCCGGGCAAGATCCACGCGCGCAAGCTCGACGTCTCGAGCGAGGCGGACTGCATCGCCTTCGTCGCGTGGGCGCACGAGGCGATGGGCGGGCTCAACGGCCTCGTCAACAACGCCGGCATCCTGCGCGACGGCCTCCTCGTGAAGAAGGACCGTGAGACCGGCGAGGTGAAGAAGATGTCGCGCGAGCAGTTCATGGCCGTCATCGACGTGAACCTGACGGGCGCCGTGATGATGGTGCGCGAGACGGTCGCGAAGATGGTCGAGACCGGCAGCAAGCCCGGCGTCATCGTCAACATGGCGTCCATCGCGCGGCACGGAAATCGTGGGCAGTCGAACTACGCGGCGGCCAAGGCGGCGCTCGCGACGAACACCGTCACCTGGGCGCGTGAGTTCGCGAACTTCGGGATTCGCGTCGGCTGCGTCGCGCCGGGCATGGTCGAGACGCCGATGACGCAGGGCATGAACCAGAAGGCGCGCGACGCGATCGTCGCGACGATCCCGGTGGGCCGCATCGGCCTGCCCGAGGACCTCTGGGTCGCCGTGAAGTTCGTGCTCGAGTGCGACTACTTCAACGCGCGCACGATCGACGTCGACGGCGGCGGCGGGCTCTGACGGACGAAGGGCCCGGTGCGGAGCGCATCGGGCCCTTCCGGTCGGTCGCGGCGCGGCTTCGAGCCGCTCAGAGCAGGATGATCTGGTCGGCGGGCAGCCGGAAGATCAGGAACGCCTTGAACGTGTTGGTGCCAGTCGAGTGGAACGGCGAGCCGCTGAGGCCCGGCGGCGAGTACCACATCCACTTGGAGGCGGCGTCTACGCCCGGCGTCGTCGCGTCGCCCTGACAGACCGTCGGGAAGTCGCCGCCCGGCACCGCGTCGTTGGCCTCGCCGACGGCGAGCGTGCCCGTCGCGCCCGCGGTGACCGCGCCCGCGAGGTCGACCCAGCCCTGGCTCGTCGTCGCCGCGTCGCCGCTGCCCGCGTTGCAGCGCGCGATCTCGGCCTCGACGACCTCTTTGGTCGGCCCGTTGACCGGGTCGACGCCGGCGCTCGCGACCGAGTAGTCGAGGCCCGTCGCGCAGACCTCGAAGCGCTCGTCGCCCGTGTAGACGTAGGCGCCGTCGCGCTCGAATTCGCCGAGCACGCCCTGCGTCACGGCGAGGTCGTCCCAGGTCACGACGTAGAGGTACGCGCCCGCCGGCGCGGACGCCGCCGGCACGGTGTACTGCTCAGGGCCGTTGCCGACGGGGCAGTTGAAGATCTCCCCGGCGAGCGAGGCGCGGGAGCCGCGGATGAACGTCTCGATCATGCTCGAGGTGCCGTAGGCGAAGCTGTAGGCGTTGTCGGCGGTCATCACGACGTGCACGTCGCCCGGGGGCGGTCCGAGATCGGGCGGCGGGCCGAAGTCGGGAGGCGGTCCGAGATCGGGCGGACCGAGATCGGCGGGACCCGCGTCGAGGCCCGCGTCGGTGCGGGCGGGAGGCGTCGTGTCGTCGCCGCAGGCAGCCCCGATCAGGACGGCGGGCAGGGCGAGCAGCGCGAGCAAGGCGGGCACTTTGCCGAGTCGGAGTGAGTTCATCGCCCGAGCGTACTGCGTCGGAGCGGTGCGCGTGAGGGCGCGCTACGCTGCGCGCGTGGCTGCTCGTCGTCGGCTGGTGCGTGTGCGCTCGAGCGCTCTGCTCGCGCTGTCCGCATGGCTTGCTGCAGCCATGTTGTTTGCTGCACCAACGGTTCGCGCCGACGACGGCTGGCGGGGGCGCGCGCTGCCGAACATCGGCTTGCTGTTCGCGCGGGAGGAGGCGGGCAGCGGGCGCCCGGCGGGCAGCAGCCTCGGGCTCGAGCTGAGCTACACGCTCTACCTCGGCTCGCTCGTCCCCGGCACCGATGACCGCACGCGCACGCTCTTCGGCTCGTCGCTCGAGGACGTCACGCAGCGCCTGCTGACGTTCGGCGTCGGCGCGCACGCGACCCTGGAGCTGACCAACGTCTTCGGCTCGTCGCCGAGCGTGGACCTGCAGCCGAACTTCGCGCTCGGCGGACACTTCGGCGGCTTCCTCGGCGTCGAGGCGGACCTCGGGCTGCGAGGCGGCGGCAACGGCTTCGCGACGACGTTCTCGCCGCGCCTCGGCATCTACCTCTGCATCGGCGCGTTCTCGTTCACGCTCCGACTTCCACTCACTTATGTTCGGCTCGCCACCAGCGCGCCGGTGTTCCCGGAGCCCGTCGCGTTCTCGGTGAAGTTCGCGCCGCTGCCCGTGCTCTCCGTCATCAGCGACTGGCGCGGGCCGTTCCACCCGGAGCCCGAGGACCCGAGCGCGCCCCACCACGCGCGCTGAGCCTCCCGCGCCCGCGTCCGTGGCTCGACGTACGCGCGAGCGCGTCCCGGCTCCCACGGGCGCCTCGCGCAGCCTGGGCAATTGTCCGTCGCTGACGCGCGTTCGTCCCTGGCACGTTTCGCGCTTTCTCACCTCGATGAACCGGGGCAGCGGAGAACTTGCGCGCCCCAGGCTTTCGTCGAAAGGTCGGCCCACCGTGCGCTTCTCATGCTCCTGTTTTCTCCTGCTCACGGTCCTCGCGCTGTCGGCGTGCAGCGGGGGCGCCGCGACGCGAGGGCCCGCTGACCCGGAGCCCGTCGCGCCGAACCCGCTCGAGCCGCCGCCGATCGCACCCCCGCACGAGACCGACAGTCGTCCGCCGCCGATGGCGCGTCCGGTGCCACTCTGGGAGGGCGGGCGCTTCGTGCGCGACATCGACGCGGCGCACGCGCGTGAGCAGGGGCTCGTCGTGCTCGACCTCGGCGACGGCTGGGCGCCGTACCTCTTCGGCGAGCGCGGCAACGAGTCCGAGCCGCTCGTGCCGAACGGCTACCGGCACACCTACCTCGCGCTCGCGCGCGGCGAGTTCCCCGACGACCTCCACGGGGACCGAGCGCGCGATGACGAGTACCTCGAGCTCTTCGGGATCGCGCCCACGCTCTCGCTGCTGCGCACGCGCATGACCGCGACGAGCGAGCTTGCCTGCGCGCGCACGCTCGACCTCAGCCCGCTGACGAGCTTCGACGGCACGATCCCGTTCACCGGCAACGAAGAGGGGCGCCGAGCGGCGACGCGCTTCGTCGCCCTCGATCGCGAGGTGCAGGCGATCCTCGCGCGCCATCACGTCGAGGCCGTCGCCGCGCTCGACCGGGCGCGGCTCTCGGATCGCGAGAAGGGCGCGCTCGACCAATACGCGCAGCGCGCCCCGAAGGCTCGCGCGCTCCTCGCGCTGCAGGCGCGGCTCGAGTGCGAGGGCTTCTATCGCGGCCTCGGCCGCTATTCCCCGGGCGCCCTCGATCGCGTGACGCACGACGCGCTCGCGCGGCTCGAGAAGCGGCATCGCGTGGCCGGCTGGGGCTTCATCGGCGCGCAGACGCTCGCCGTGCTGCAGCGCACGCCGATGGAGAGCGAGCGCGACGACCTCGTCCGCGTGCTCACCGAGCGCGCGATCCACGCCGCGGGCGTCATCGAGGACGGCAGCACCTCGACCAAGCCCGACGGCACGCAGCGCACCTTCCGTGGGCGCGACGGCGCGGAGCACCCGATCCCGAACCTCGAGGACGACCTGCGCAACGCGCTCGTCTCGGCGTTCGGGCTCGACACTCCCGAGAAGTCGCTCGCGTTCCTCCAAGGGCTCGGTGAGCTCCCGGCGGACGGCGAGAAGCTCGTCGCGTTCGCGGGGCCCGCGCTGCCCGAGTACTACGACGGCGACATGGAGCTGAGCGTCGAGGTCGACCGTGGCGACGTCTGGTACGACTTCCCCTACGACGATCACGGCGGCGAGATCTCGCAGCCGATCGAGCGCCGCCCGCACGAGACCATCTTCGTGACCTACGGCGAGCAGCGCATCCCGCTCGCGCGCTTCGGCACGACGATCGGCGGCTGGCGCAGCGAGTTCATCGATGGGCTCGAGTGGTGGAAGTACAAGGGCTCGCCCTTCGGTCCCGTCGTCTGGACCGAGATCGTCGCGGCCCCGGTGTGGCTCCCGCCCGAGAGCACGCCCCCGCGCGCGCTCCTCGACCCGAACCCCGGTCGTCGTCACCCGGGCGCCAAGCCGTATGTCGTCAACCTGCACGAGACCGGGCCGAGCTACGCGTCGGCCTACGGGCTCGTCGCGGCGTACCACCACCAGTTCCGCGAGACGGGCGATGGCTCGCTCCGCATCTACGGCGACGAGGGCATCCGCACGCACGGTTCCGTCGACTACATGAGCATCATGCGGCGGTACTCGCATGGCTGTCACCGGCTGCTCAACCACATCGCCGTGCGCCTGATGAGCTTCGTGCTCGCGCATCGCCCGCATCACCGCATCGGGATGCAGAACGTGAACTTCGAGCGCTCGATGGAGTACGAGGGCGAGACCTACGACCTCCGGATCGATCAGGGCGGCTACGTCTTTCAGCTCGACCGACCGCTGCGCGTGCAGGTGCTCGAGGGGCGCATCCGCGGCAGCGTGCGCTCGCCGATCGACTTCCCGATCCCGAAGTACGACACGGTGCGCGGCGGCTACGTGCTGCCGGACGGCGGCGCCGTCCTCGTGCGCGGCAACCAGCTCGTGCCGACGACGCTCGCGCCCATCGACGGCAGCGTGCCCTCGCTCGACGGCGGGGTGCCGATGCCGCGCGGCGACGGCGGCTGGGGCACGACGCACTGACGCGTCAGGGCCCCCGGGCGAGCCGCGCGGCGCTCAGAGCGCGCGGAGCGCGACGCGGGTCTCGAACGCCGTCTCCTGGAGCTCGTCGGCGAGCTGTTCGGGGCTCGCGGTCTTCTCGGCGATCGCCTGCTCGATGTGCAGCGTCAGCGCCGCGAGCCGCGCAGCGCCGAGCGTCTGGCTCGAGCCGCGCAGCTTGTGCGCGAGCCGCTGCGCGTCGCTCCACTGCCGCTCTCGGAGCGCCGTCGCGAGCGCGTCCACGCTGCTCGCC
>CAIUAC010001320.1 GCA_903896985.1 uncultured Sandaracinus sp. | reverse complement strand
GCGCGGGTCGACGAGCGCGACCAACAGATCACCGAGCAGGAGCCCGACGACGCTGACGATGGCCGCCGCCGCGGTCACCGCGACGAGCCACGACACATCGCGCGCTGCGACCGCTGCGACCGTCTCGCGGCCGAGCCCCGGGATCGCGAAGAGCTCCTCGACGAGCACGGAAGTGCCGACGAGCAAGGGCACCTCGAGCCCGGCGAGCGTCAGCACCGGCAGCAGCGCGTTGCGCAGCACATGGCGGCGGATGACGAGCGACTCGGGCAGGCCCTTCGCGCGCGCCGTCCGCACGTAGTCGGTGCGGATCACGTTGAGCACGGCGCTCCGCTGATGGCGGCTCAGCACGATCAGCGTGGGATAGGCGAGGCAGAGCACCGGCATCGCGAGGTGCCACGCGAGGTCGACGAGGCGCGGCACGAGCGGCGCGCCGGCGAGGTGCGGGTCCGAGAGCCCGCCCGCGGGGAAGAGCGCGACGCCCGGCGAGCCGCAGACGGCGCCGAGGACGAGCGTGCCGACCCAGACGACGGGCAGCGAGTAGAGGACGAAGCCGAGCGCCGCGACGAGGCGATCGAGGACGCCGCCGCGCCGCACCGCGGTGAGCGTCCCGAGGGGAACGGCCAGGAGCAGCGCGACCAACGCGGCGAGCGTCGCGAGCATCACCGTGACGGCGCCGCGTGAGGCGATCTTCGTGGCGACGGCCTGCCCGTCCACGGCGGAGGTGCCGAGGCGCAGCGTCACGAGCCGCGCGAGCCACTTGCCGTACCGCGTCTCCGTGACCACGCCGGCAGCGCGGTCGAAGCGGTCGAACACGACGTAGTCTGGGCGGTGGACGAACCACCACTCGCGCCACGCCTCGGGGGAGCGCTCGTCCGCGACGCGCAGGCTCGCGGGTGGCGCCTCGGGCCGCACGTCGGCGAGCACGGCCACGACCCGCTGGCGCGCGTCGACGTCGTCGGCGTCGTCGAGCGCGGCGACCAACTCGGGGAGGGCGAACGTGCCGAGCTCGCGCAGCTGATCGGCGGCGTGGCGGCTGGTCCCGGCGCGGAGGCGACGCACCAGCCGCCGCACATGGCTCGCGCGAAAGTCGAGCTTGCGGGTCTCGTAGACGTCGGACCAGAACGTCAGATCGTCATGCGCGTCGGCGAGCTCGTTGGGGCCTGCGAGCCCGCCGGCGTTGGGCGTGAGCTGCTCGAGCGCCCAGCGCTGGGCCCGCTCCGGCAGCGCGCCGAGGCGCGGCACGAGCAGCGGCACGAGCACTGCCCCTCGCCCCGAGAGGTCGCGCGTCGGACGCCCCGCCGCGGCCTGCGCGAGCGCGTCCTCGACGTCTCGACCGAGGTCGCGCGGCGTGCCGCTGACGAAGAGCGGCAGATCGAGGAAGAGCGCGCGCGACGCCTCCGACGCCAACCCCTCACGGGGCGGTGGCGCGAGCACGAGCAGCGCGAAGCAAACGAGCGTCACGCCGACGAGCGTCGGCACGACGACGAACAATCTCCGGAGGATGAGGCGCAGCATCTCCGCGAACGCCTCGGGTGT
>CAIUAC010001319.1 GCA_903896985.1 uncultured Sandaracinus sp. | reverse complement strand
GATCTGACGACCCCCGCCGAGAAGCCGCAAAGCGCGCCGCTCTTTCGCCTCGCCGATCACCGCTGGCTCATGGCGTCGGTCGCGGTGCACGCGACGTTCCTGGTCGGGATGTTCTTCATGCCGCCGCACTCGAGCGCGCTGACGCTCGACACCAACGAGCAGCAGCTGCGCATGATGCGCTACTCGCTCGAGAGCGACGTCGCGCCGCCCGAGCCCGACCCCATCCTCGAAGATCAGGGCGAGACCGCCGCGACGAACGAGGGCAAGGCCGCGGCAGGCGAGGCGGGCACCGCAGGCGCTCGCGACGAAGCGCGGCACACCGGCGGCGGCATGCGCGCTCGCGGCACCTCGGCGGATAACCGCATCCCGCTGACCGCGCAGGAGGCGCGCCAAGCCGGCATCCTCGGCGCGCTCGCGAGCCTGCACATGAACACGGTCAGCTCGCCCTTCGGCGCGTCGGAGGCGATGGGCTCGTCGCTCGACGAGGCCTACGGGATGCTCACCGGCGACGGCTTCAGCAGCGGCTCGGGCGGGCTCGCGATGCTCGGCACCGGGCGCGGCGGCGGCTGCACCGGGGCGAACTGCGGCTACGGCACCTACGGCGTCGGCAACCTCGACACCGTGGGCTCCACCGGCGGCTGCTCGCGTGAAGACTTCGATCGGCTCGTCGCGCAGTACGGCCGGAGCGGCGCGATGGATCGCTGCAGCGGCACCGGGCAGCGCGTCGGCCCGACCACCCTGAGCCGCGCGAGCCGCGTCCCGCCGCAGCCCCTGCCGACCGTCACCACCACGAGCGGCCTCTCCCGCGAGGCGATCCGCCGCACCGTGCAGCGCCACCTCGCCGAGGTCCGCCACTGCTACGAGCAGCGCCTGATCGCCCGCCCGGACCTCGAAGGCCGCGTCAGCGTGCAGTTCATCGTCTCGCCCGACGGCGCCGTGATGTCCGCGCTCACCGACGCAGCGCGCAGCGACCTCGGCGACGCGGAGACCTCGGGCTGCATCGAGCGCGCCGTGTCCCGCTGGTCCTTCACGCCGTCCGAGGGCGTGACCTCGGTGAGCTACCCGTTCGTGTTCGCCCGCTCGGAGTGAGCAGCAGAGTGCGCAGCAGAGTGCGCAGCAGAGTGCGCAGCAGAGTGAGCAGCGCGTGCGCTCGCTGCACGCCGAGCGCAAGGTGCGCGCGTGCAGCGAGCCTCGGTCTACGTTCACTTCCCGTGGTGCCTGCAGAAGTGCCCCTACTGTGACTTCGTCTCGCGCCCCACGACGCGCGCCGAGATTCCGCACGAGGCCTACGCAGACGCAGTGTTGAGCGAGCTAGAAGCGCGGCGCGAGGAGACTCGCAGCCGCGCGCTCGTTTCCGTCTTCTTCGGCGGCGGCACTCCCTCGCTGTGGGAGGCGCGCTCGCTCGGGCGCGTGCTCGAGGGCGTGCGGCGCGCGTTCGCGACGGAGGAGCCGGACCTCGAGATCACGGCCGAGTGCAACCCCTCCTCGCTCGACCGCGACAAGGCGCAGGGGCTCGCGGCGGTGGGCGTGAACCGGATGTCCGTCGGCGTGCAGTCGCTCGACACCGCGCGGCTGAAGTTCCTCGGGCGCCTGCACGATGGGGCGGGCGCGCTGACGGCGCTCGAGCACGCGCTCGAGGCGGTGCCGCGCGTCAGCGGCGACCTGATCTTCGGTCAGCCAGGGCAGAGCGCGGCCGAGTTCGAGGGCGAGGTCGAGGCGCTGACGAGGCTCGGGCTGCGGCACGTCTCGGCGTACGCGCTGACGATCGAGCCCGACACGCAGTTCGGCGCGCTCGCGAAGAAGGGCAAGCTGCCGCTCGCCAAGGAGGACGACGTCGCCGACGCGTTCCTCGCGACGCGCGCAGCCTTCGCCGCGCGGGGCCTCGGGCACTACGAGATCAGCAACTACGCGGTGCCCGGCGAGGAGTCGCGCCACAACCTGCACTATTGGCGAGGCGGCGACTACGTCGGCCTCGGCGCGGCGGCCGTCGGCTGCGTGAGCGACGCGACGACGCGGAGCGCGCGGCGCTGGCGCAACACGCCGAACGCGAGCGCGTACCTCGCCGCCGCGGGCGCGCGCGACCTCGACGCGATGGCCGCGGACCGCGAGACGCTCTCTCCCGCAGACCGCATCCGCGAGGCGCTGATGCTCGGCCTGCGCACGCGCGAGGGCGTCGACCTCGCCGCGCTCGCCGCGCGCACCGGCGTCGACCCGCGCACGGACCGGCGCGCCGCGCTCGCCCGCCGCACGGCCTCGGGCGACCTCACGCTCGACGGCGAGGTGCTGCGCGTGCCGCCCGAGCGCTGGCTCTGGCTCGACGGCATCGTCGCCGATCTGTTCTGAAGTGCAGCGCCGCTCGTGACCCGGCGCGCTTCGGGCGCTACCCTCCGCCGCACCGTGGCCGGAACGCTCGACTTCGACACCGTGACCGCGCGTGGCCTCGTGAAGGCGTATGGGCCGACGCGCGCCCTCGCCGGCGTCGACGTCAAGCTCGGCCCCGGGCAGGTCACCGTGCTCGAGGGCCCGAACGGCAGCGGCAAGTCCACGCTGCTCGGCCTGCTCGCGCTGCTCGTGCGGCAGACGCGCGGCACCATCCACTACGGCAAGCACGACGCGAACGACGCGTCGGCGGCCCTCCGCGCGCGCATCGGCGTGCTCGCGCACGCGGCCATGATCTACCCGGATCTCAGCGGCCGAGAGAGCCTGCGCCTCTTCGCCGCGCTCCACGGCACGGCCGACGTCGACGCGCGCCTCGAGAGCCTGCTCGAGCGCTTCGAGATCGGCACCTTCGTCGATCGCCCCGCGCGCACCTACTCGCGCGGGCAGCTTCAGCGCGTCGCGCTCGCGCGGGCGCTCTTGCACTCGCCGCGCCTCTTGCTGCTCGACGAGCCCTCGACGGGGCTCGACGTGACCTCCGTCGAGCGCCTCGCGCGCGCCGTCGAAGAGGAGCGCGAGAACGGCACGATCATCGTGCTCGTCACGCACGACGAGCCGCTCGCCGACCGCCTCGCGAACGTGCGCGTGCGGCTCGAGCGCGGGCGCGTCGTCTCCAACTCCGCGAACGAGGTCACCCCATGAACAGCGTGCTCCGCACGGCGTGGCTCGTCGCCGCGAAGGACGTGCGCATCGAGACGCGCACGGGCGAGATCGTGCTCTCGACGTCGTTCTTCGGCGTGCTCGTCACGGTGATCGCGTCGCTCTCGTTCTACCTCGACGATCAGACGGCGCGCCGCATCGCGCCCGGCGTGCTCTGGGTCAGCATCGCCTTCGCGGGCGTGCTCGCGATGGGTCGAAGCTGGGCGCGCGAGCGCGAGCACGACGTGATGCGCGGGCTCCTGCTGACGCCGTCGCCGCGCGCGGGCATCTACCTCGGCAAGGCGGTGGGCGCGCTCTTCTTCCTGCTCGTCGTCGAGGCGATCTTGCTGCCGCTCGTCGCGCTCTTCTTCCACGTGGATCTGCTGCCGGTGCTCTTGCCCGTCGGCACGCTGCTGTTGCTCGGGACGATCGGCTTCGTCGCGGCGGGGACGCTCTTCTCCGCGATGACGGTGCGCACGCGCGCTCGCGAGCTGATGCTCTCGATCGTGCTCTTCCCGCTCGTCTCGCCGGCGCTGCTCGCGGGCGTCGTCGCGACGCGCGAGGTGCTCGGCGGCGCGACGCTCTACGAGACGCTCGGCTGGGTGCGCGTGCTCGGCGCCTTCGACCTCGTGTTCTTGGTCGGCG
>CAIUAC010001318.1 GCA_903896985.1 uncultured Sandaracinus sp. | reverse complement strand
GCTCGCCGTGCCGAGCCCGGGGCTCGACCTGCACCTCGACGCGCTCGAGGTCGTCGGCGCCGGCGCCCCCCGCTGGCTCGGCACGAGCCCCGAGTACCAGATGAAGCGGCTCCTCGCCGCCGGGCTGCCGCGCATCTACCAGCTATGTCGGTGCTTCCGCCGCGGGGAGCTCGGGCAACGCCACCACCCCGAGTTCACGATGCTCGAGTGGTACCGCTCGTTCGCCGGCATGCATGAAGTCATGCGTGATACCGAAGAGCTGGTCGCACACGTCGCCCGCTCGGTCCGCGAGGGCTCGACCGTGGTCCCGGCGCAGCGCGCGCCCGTGGACGTCGCGCCTCCGTGGGAGCGGCTGACCGTGCGCGACGCGTTCGACCGCTACGCCGGGATGCGGCTCGAGGACGCGCTCGTCGACGAGGACGTGTTCTTTCGCGTGCTCGTCGAGCAGGTGGAGCCGCAGCTCGGGCGCGGCCGACCGACGTTCTTGACCGCGTGGCCGGCGAGCATGGCCTCGCTCGCGCGGCTCGATCCGCAGGACCCGAGCGTGGCGGAGCGGGTCGAGGCGTTCGTCGACGGGATGGAGCTCTCCAACGGCTTCACCGAGCTGATCGACGCGCGCGAACAGCGCGAGCGTCTCGTGCGCGATCAGCAAGCCCGCGCCGCGCTCGGGAAGGCCGTCTACCCGCTCGACGAGCGCTTCCTCGGCGCGCTCGCCGAGGGCATCCCGCCAGCGGGCGGCAACGCGCTCGGGGTCGATCGCCTGGTGATGCTCGTGCTCGGGGCGGCGCACATCGACGACGTCGTCGCCATCCCGCCGAACAGGCTCTAGCTGCGCGTCAGCGTGACGTGCCCGCGTCGGGCGCGGCGTCACGATAGGCCGGTGGCGCGGGCGGCACGGTCGGCGGAGCCGCCGCGCGGGAGAGCGCGAAATTGTGGGCCGCCGCCGCGCGCTGCTCAGCGCTGAGCGCGAGGTCCGCGCGCTGCCGCTCGAGGTCTTGGAGGCCGGCAGCGTAGAGCGCGCGCGGCTCGAGGCGCAGGGCGGCGCGCAGCGACTCAGCCGCGCGGTCGAGGCGCGCGAGGGCAGTGCCGTCCATCGGACCGGCGAAGCGCAGCGCCTGCCCGAGATTGAAGAGGAGCGCAGCCCGCTCGCCGCGGGGGCGCCTCGCGAACTCCGCGCCGCGCACCAGCGGGCCGAAGAGCGCGGCGCCGTGCGCCCAGTCCCCAGCGTCCAGGCGCTCGAGCGCGCGCTCGCACGCCGGATCGCTGACCTCGACCAGCGTGACGCTCACCGCACGCTCGCCCCCGTCGACGAGCCCCCCGACCCGCTCTGCCAGGTCGAGCACCGCCCGCGCCCGCATCGCGAGGGGCTCAGAGCCCTCGTCGCGCGCCTCGATCGACGTCTCCTGCAAGACGCGCCCGCTCGGCCCGTCCTCGACGCTGAGGCGAGCCACCGCCCGCAACGTCGGGATATCGGCGGTGTACGGACGGGTCGACGGGTAACAGCCCCCCGGGTCGCAGGCGGTCAGCGGGTGCGAGGTGAAGTCAGGCCGCTGCGCTTCGTCGACGAGCACCTCCACGAGTATCACGACCGACACACGCTCGATGCCGCCCGTCGCCCGCAGGGCAGTGACGCGCTCGAACGTCGCGCGTCGCACGACCAGGCGCGCGCTCTGCGGCGCGAGCGGCGCAGCGAGATGCTGCACGAGCGCGTCCGCGACGGCGCCGGAGTCGGCGTCATCCGCGGCGAGCACATAGACCTGCGGAAAGGCCCGCAGCGGCAAGGTCGCCGGGCGCACCACGCGCGCGGCGACGACGAGCGTGTCTCCGCAGCCCGCCGCGACGAGCGCAGCGCACGCTAGCGCGACGCAAAGAGCCCGCATCCCGCCAGGATGCACAGACTGCGCGGCGACGAGCAAGTGGCGCGCGCGCCCTAGCCCACCTGGAGGTCGCCGCAGATCACTCGGTCGCGCCCGGTGCGCTTGGCGCGGTAGAGCGCCTCGTCGGCCCGACGGAGCAGGTCGTCGATGGACGAGTCCTCCGCGTGGAGGCTCGTGACCCCGACGCTGACGGTGATCGGCAGCGATCCAGCGCGGGTCTCGAACGGCTGGGCGCGAACCGCGTCAAAGAGGCGAGCGACGACCGTGCGCGCCCCCTCCGCGTCGGTGTCGGGCAGGATCACGCAGAACTCTTCGCCGCCCCACCGGGCAGCGACGTCGTGCCCCCGCAGCCGCCCCTGCAGCCGGCGCGCAAGCTCGACGAGCACTTGATCGCCCGCCTCGTGGCCGTGCTGATCGTTGACCGCCTTGAAGTAGTCGATGTCGAGGAGCGCGAGGCTGAGCGGCCGCCCATAGCGCCGGGCCCGCGACAGCTCGGTGGCGAAGAACTCGTCCACGTGCCGGCGGTTGTGGAGCTTCGTCAGCGCGTCGGTGCGGGCGAGGGCCTCGAGCTCCGCGTTGCGCTCCCGCTCCCACGCCGCCTCGCGCGTGGCCTTCTCCGCCTCGACGTGGAGCGCGAGCAAGCGCAGGCGGTCAGCGACGCGGGCCTCGAACATCGACTCACGGAGCTCGGTCGACGCGCGCAGCGCCGCGAGCGCGCCCCGCAGGTCGCCGAGCGCGTCCCGAGCCTCGGCGAGCAGCGCGTGGGCCTGCCACGCGGTGTTGCGAAACGTCTCGCCTTTGCAGAGCGCGAGGCTGCGCTCGAGGTACGGCACGGCGCGCGCAAAGCGGCGCGCCCTCGCCAGATGGCGGCCGACGGTCATCTCGAGGCGCGCGACCTGGAAGCTGTCCCCGGCTCCGCGGAACCACTCGAGGCTGCAGTCGTAACACGCGACGCTCGCGTCGAGGTCGCCCTGCGTGGCGTACATCCCGCCCTGCCCGGCTTGAAAGAGCGCGACGCTGTGCGCCCACTCGAGGGACTCGGCGAGCGGCAGACCCTCCGCGTAGCAGGCCTGCGCTTCGCCGGTGCGCCCGAGCTGACAGAGCGCCCCGCCGAGGTTGCAGAGGCTGTGCGCGACCAGGCGCGCGTCGCCGAGCTCGCGCCCGATCTCGAGCGCCCTCCGCGTGTAGGCCTCGTAGGCGATGCCGTCGTGCTCGCCGTGCAAAAATCCCAGGTTGCCGAGCAGCTTGGCCTCCTGCCGCCGAGCGCCGTGCTGCCGCGCGAGCGCGACGCCCTCCAGCAGGACCGCGCACGCCTGCACGTCGTCGCCCTGCATCACGAGCACACGCCCGAGCGCCACGAGCACGACGAGGTGCAGGCTCGAGCGCGCGTCCACTCCCGACTCTTGGCGGGCCTGCTGCAGCAAGACCGCCGCGCCCTGCAGGTCACCGAGCTCATCGAGCGCCGCACCGAGGCAGAGCCGCGCCTCGACCCCCTCACCGGACTCGGGTAAGGGCGCGGTCGCGAGGGTGCGCGCGAGCGGCGGCGCCCGGCGTGCGAGCGCCCTCATCGCGACGAGCGCGGCCTCGTAGATGTCGACCTCCGCGAGCACGCGCGGCGTCCGTGGTGTGGTGCTCGCCCCTCCTGCCGCGCTGCGTC
>CAIUAC010001317.1 GCA_903896985.1 uncultured Sandaracinus sp. | reverse complement strand
CGCGTTTCTGCGCGGGCTGCCCACCTGGTCGATCCTCGTCGGGCTCGAGGCCGACGGCGAGCCCGCGGTCGGCGTCGCGTACTTCCCGGTCAGCGGCGACCTCTACTGGGGCGCGCGCGGGCACGGCGCGTACGGCAACGGGCGCCCGCTCCGCGTCTCGCAGGTCGCCACGCTCGACGCCGCGCTCGTCTGCCACGGCGCGCTCCAGCAGTTCACGGCGGGAGGCTGCGCCGACGCCCTGCCGCGCCTCGCCGAGGGCACCTACACGCAGCGCGGCTTCTCGGACTTCGACGGCTACCGGCACCTGCTCGAGGGGCGCGCCGACGCGATGATCGACCCCGCCGTGATGCCGTGGGACACCATCGCCGCCGCGGTGCTCGTGCGCGAGGCGGGCGGCACCTTCACCTCGATGAGCGGCGAGCGCACCATCCATGGCGGCTCCGGGCTCGCGAGCAACGGCCACCTCCACGACGCGCTCGTCGCGCTGCTCCGTGGTTGACGCCCGCCGCGCCACCGGCGCGCTCCTGACGACGCTCAGCCTCCTCGCGCTGCTCTGCGCGCTCCCGACCCGCGCGCACGCGCAGGCGCTCCCCGAGGCGCAGCCGATCGTGGATCCGCACGACGTGTTGGCGTCGTTCCGCGCGTCGCTCGTGCGCGCGCGCACCGGCGCCGTCTCGCGCATCCTCTACGTCGGGGACAGCGCCGTCGTCGGCGACGGGCTCACGGGCGAGCTTCGGCGACGGCTGCAAGCGCGCTATGGCGACGGGGGGCACGGCTTCCTGATGCCGGGTCGACCGTGGCCTTGGTACATCCACCAGAACGTGCGCCACGACGGCGCGGGCTGGGACTACACGAGCATCATCCACGCGCTCGATCCGACCGAGCATCTGTTCGGCCTGCCCTTCGTGCGCGCCACCTCCGCCGCGCGCGCGACCGCGACGTGGAGCACCGCGCAGAACGGCCCCGTCGGGCAGCGCGTCAGTCGCTTCGAGGTCCTCTATCTGAAGCAGCCTGGAGGCGGCTCCTTCCGCCTGCGCGTCGACGGTGGCGCCCCGCGCAGCGTCCCGACCGCCGGGCCGACGCGCGCTGCCGGGTACGAGCTATTGCAGGTGCCCGATGGCCCGCACGAGCTCGCGCTCGAGACCGCCGCCGACGGCCCCGTGGACGTCTTCGGCGCGACGCTCGAGCGCGCGAGCGGCGTCGTCGTCGACGCCATCGGCATCAACGGCGCGCACTCGATGCACTTCCTCTACGCCGATCCCGCGATGCTCGAGGAGCACCTCCGCCACCGCCCGATCGACCTCTTCGCCGTGCAGATCGGCACGAATATGTCGACGGGCCTCCGCCCGACCACGCACGGCAATCGCCTCGCGACCCTCGTCCGACGCCTGAAGGCGGCCGCCCCCGGCGCCGCCTGCCTGCTCGTCTCGCCCCCCGACCGCGCGCGCCGCAACCCCGACGGCACCGAGGGCACGCCGAGCTACATCCCCGCCATCGTCGCGCAGACCGAGCGCGTCGCCCGCGAGAACGGCTGCGCCTACTGGAGCGCGTACGACGCGATGGGCGGCTCTGGCAGCTTCGTCCGCTGGAGAGCGCTAGCGCTCGGCGCGACCGACGACTCGCACCTCACGCGCGCCGGCTACGCCCGCATCGCGCGCCTCCTCGATCACGCGCTGACGGGCGACTCCGCGGAATAGGCACTCTGCGAATAGGCACTCTGCCCGAGGTCCACTCGGGCCGAGCGCCCTCCACGAGAGCGCGTCGCCGACGGCCGACACCGTCAAAGCGAGGCGCATCCTCCCCAGTCTCGCGCCTGCGAGTTCAGCCGCCTAGCGACTCGCCGTGAGCGTGTACGAGTCGCAGGTCGCGGTCGCCGAGAAGCGGTGGACCCTGACGTAGACCGTGTCCGGCCAGGCGACGTCGTTGGTTTGATAGCCTCTGTCGCCGGCGCCGCTGTCGTTCCCATCGTCGAAGTTCCAGCTGGCCAGCGAACTCCGCGTGTCGCCGACATCGTTACACGGGGT
>CAIUAC010001316.1 GCA_903896985.1 uncultured Sandaracinus sp. | reverse complement strand
GGGGGGCGCGGGGGGCGCGGTGGGCGGATTCGACCACGGCTCCGACCGAGGTTGAGGTTTGGCGCGCTCCTCCCCCTCTGACCGAGGTTGAGGTTCGGCGCGCTCGGCCCCCTGCGACCGCTCCTCCTCGCTTGCGAGGAGAGGGCTGGGGAGAGGAGTCCGCCGCGCCCGTTTTCTCGATGTTTTGGGGGTTGAACGGACGACGCGCGGTTCCGACCGAGGTCGCTCTCCGCTGGCGGATCGCGACGACCCCGAAACGGAGTTCAACGGTGACTTGGCGGTGGCGCTGACCGTCGAGGAGGGGGCCAACAGTGATTGGGTACGGGCGTCCTACAGCGCCAGGATTCGGACGCGTCGCTGGCCCGCCGCGAGGGTCGTGAGGTCGCGCGGGTCGCCGGTCGCGATGACCGCGCTGCCAAAGGCCATGGCGGTCGCTACGACGAACGCGTCCACGGCGTGCGCCGAGGAGAGCTGTGCTCTCTCGAGCAGCGCGCCGGCGGCTCTCGCCATCGACGCATCGAGCGCGATGACCTCGATGCCTCGGCCACGTACGACCCGCTGAACGGCGGCGCTTCGACGCGGGCCGCGGGCGACCTCCGCGAGGACGGGCGCAGGCACGCGCACGAGGGCGTTCTCCTCGAGCGCGACCCGCAAGACCGCCCGGGCACGCCGCGTGAGCGCCGCCCGCTCACCGGCGAAGGCCAGCGCGTGCAGCGCCTCGCTGTCGAGGATCAGCGCCCCCGCCATGCCCGCCGCGTCTCGTCGAGCAGAGCGTCCGGCACCGGCCCGAACTTCCGATCCAGCTCGCCGAGGTAGCCCGCGAGCCGCTCGCGCTCGAGCTCGTGCGTCAACGCGCGCGCCACGAAGGCCGAGAGCCCCCGCCCGCCCGTGTACGCCTTCACGTCCGCAGCCAGCTGCACCGGCACGCTGACCGACAGCTTCGTCACCGTCGACGCGAGCACAAGCGGGACCGGCGGCTTCTTCGCGGGGCTGCGCATCGCCGAATCATACTCGGGTGGGAATCGAGCGCCAGCCACGGAGCGCCCGGCGACGTCGCCTCGTCCAACGGCGCGGGTCGCACGCTCGCGGGCGCGCGCACCAGGCAGAGCCGGCGACTCTCAGTGCGTCTGGCTCGAGCGCGGCGCCGCTCGGCTCTGCGCAACGAGGCCAACCACGTCGGCGACGGCGCGCAGGTCGGCCAGGTCTGCGATGCGCAGGTCGAACGGCGGATACGCGGGGTTGAAGGACGCGAGCGTCACGGAGTAGCCCCCACCTCGGAGGCGCCGCACGGCGGTGATCTTCTTCAGCAGGAACGCCTCGCGCTCGTCGTCGCCCACGCCGCGCGCGAGCAGCACCACGTGCCTGAGCAGGGGGAGTCGACGCGGGCGTCCGAAAGAGCGCCCACGCCCCGTCGGGAAAGCTCGGCTCGAGCGCCGCTCCCGCGATGCGCGCGAGGAAGCTCCCCGCCGCCGGTCGGCGCCCAGGCGCCCAGGCGATGCGCTCCAGCGAGAGCAGCGTGAGGTTCTGCCCGCCCTCGATCCGCTGAAGGTTCTTGAGCGCGCTCCCAGAGCAAACACCACCCGCTCACCAAACCCTCTACAGCCGTGGTCCGCGACTTCGCGGGCCGCCCCAGACGGCGAGCACGACCAGTCGGGATTGGCCTGGTTCGTATCGATAGTACAGATGGTGCCGCGTCCGCAGCAGGACGCGGCGCACGGCTCCACGCGCGCTCTCGGCGTAGGGTGTGCCCGATTCAGGCGACGTCCGTAAGCGCTCTTGCGCCAGCGTGAGCTCCTCGACGAACTGACCGGCCGCCTCTGGCCGATGCTGGCTCCACCACGCCTGGATTCGCTCGATCTGACGGGCGGCCCGCTTCGAGACCTCGAAGTTCACGGCTGCGGTCGCAGCCTTTGGAGCAGCTGATCGAAGTCTTCCGTCTCGCCGGCGTCGGCCTCGGTCAGGGACTCTTCGAGCTCGTGATGAAGCGCCGCGCGCGCGGCGTCGTCGAGGTCGTCGCCATCGACGAGCGCGAGCTGCACTTCCGCACCCTCGGGGAGGTTCGTCGGTTCGTCGAGCAGCAGTCGTCCCGCCCTCACGCGCGCTTTGAGTGCCAGCATCTTGTGGAGGAGATTAGCCGGTCGTCGCTGGGACCGCCAAGCGCGTCGCTGAGCGGCGCTCGGGCGACCTGAAGGGCGGCCCGCGCACGGGCTCACTCGCGGGGGGGGCGCGCCGCCGTCCGCCCGCTCAGTCGAAGCGCTCGTACGGGTCGCGCGGGCGCACGGGCGGCGTGTTCGGCGGGTGGGCCTGCTGCTGCGTGTCGTGGCCGCCCTGCGCGTCGGG
>CAIUAC010001315.1 GCA_903896985.1 uncultured Sandaracinus sp. | reverse complement strand
GCGGGCAGCGCGCAAGGAGGCGCGAGCGGCTGACGGGCGAGCGCGGCGAGCGGGTCGGCGAGCGGCGCCTCGGCCAGGTGCGGCACCAGCGTCGTCTGCAGCAGCCGCCGGAAGTCGAACGCGCGGTCGTAGCGGCGCGGCGTCGCGCGCAGCGGCAGCAGGCCGTTTCCGTCGACCTGCTCCATGCGCACGCCGACGCGCGCGGCCGCGGCGGACACCATCTGCGGCAGGAAGAAGCACGGGAACTCGTCGGTGACGACGACGCACGCGCGCGCGGCGAGCGCCTCGAGCAGCCCCTTGCCCGCGCCAAGCTGCCGCTCGACGTACGGCAGATACATGACGCCGACGCGCTCGAAGCGCCGCGCGTGCTCGGGCATCGCGTCGAGCACGAAGCGATGCAGCCGATCGCTCGCATAGCGGTAGTCGGCGCGCAGAGGCTCGAGCACGACGAGCGGCTTACGGAGCGCGCGCGCGTGCTCGAGGGCGCGCTCGAGCGCGAAGCTGAAGCGCGTGCGGCGCGCGGCGATCATCCAGTAGAGGACGTAGTCGGCGTCGGGGCGGAGCGGCGCCGAGTTGGCGTCGTGGAGCCGGAGTGCGGGAACGCGCGTGCGCATCGTCGGCCCATCATGGGGCCGAGGCGCGGCGTTGCCATTCCGTCGCGTCGGCACATAGTCGCCGCACCCGAATGGCCGTGACCGCGCTCGAGGAGAAGCCGATGTTCGACGTCGTCGTGATCGGCGGCGGCATCAACGGGACGGGCGTCGCGCGGGACTGCGCGCTGCGCGGGATGAAGGTCGCGCTCTTCGAGAAGCACGACCTGGCGTTCGGCGCGAGCGGCAACAACAGCGGCATGATCCACGGCGGCGTCCGCTACCTGACGGATCACCCCGAGGTCACCGAGCAGTCGTGCCGGGACAGCGGCTACATCCAGGCGATCGCGCCCAACCTGCTCTTCCGGATCCCGTTCCTCTTCCCGATCCCGAAGGACTCGCGCACGGCCTCGGTGATGCTCGCGGCCGTCGACGCGTACTTCAGCTACTACGACCGCTATCAGCCGCTCAAGCACGGCAAGCCGCACACGCGCCTGACGCCGAGCGAGGTGCGCCGCCTCGAGCCGGGGCTGACGACGGAGCTCGCGGGCGCGATCACCTTCGACGAGTGGGGCACCGACGGCAACCGCCTCTGCGTGCTCAACGCGCTCGACGCGCGCGAGCACGGCGCGAAGCTCTACACGCACACCGGCGTCGAGGCGCTGCTCCGAGAGACGCGCGCCGACGGCACGCCCGGGCGCGTCACCGGCGTGGTCACGCGCGACGCGCTGACGGGCAAGCGCGAGACGACGACCGCGCGCTGCGTGGTGAACGCGACGGGCGCGTGGGCGCCGATCACGGCCGCGCTCGGCGGCGAAGCGAGCACCAAGGTGCGCCCCGGCAAGGGCGTGCACGTCTGCTACGACCGGCGCGTCTCGAACTACGCGGTCGTCTCGCACGCCATCGACGGGCGGCAGATCTTCGTGATGCCGTGGGGGAATCTGTCGTGGATCGGCACGACGGACGACGACTACTTCGGCGACCTCGACGACCTGCGCGCGACGACGGACGAGGTGCGCTACCTCGTCAGCGGCGTCGCCCGCGTGCTGCCCTCGATCGTCGACGCGCGCATCATCGGCACGACCGTCGGCGCGCGACCGACGCTCTACGCGTATGGCCCGAGCGAGGACGCGCTCTCCCGCGAGCACGAGATCGTCGATCACGAGCAGAAGGACGGCGTCGCGGGCCTCTACTCGATGATCGGCGGCAAGCTCGCGAGCTTCCGCATCTTCGCCGAGGAGATGAGCGACGTCGTCGCGAAGCAGCTGGGCTTCAGCGCCGCGTGCACGACGCACAGCGCCGCCTTGCCGGGCGGCGATATTGTCGTGCCGCCGCTGCCGATCGCCGAGAAATTCGGTGTGCCGGAGCCCGCCGTGCGGCGCCTCGTCTATCGGCACGGCAGCCGCGCGGACGCCGTGCTCGGGCGCACCTCGAAGAGCCGCGACGAGCGCGCCGTCGTCTGCGCGTGTGAGCCGGTGCTCGAGTGCGAGGTGCGGCACGCCTGCAGAGAAGAGGGCGCGCGCACGCTCGAGGACGTGGCGCGGCGCACGCGGCTCGGGCTCGGCGCGTGCGGCGGGATGCGCTGCGCACACCGCGGCGCGCAGCTCGTCGCGGAGGAGAACGGCTACCCGCCGCGCGAGGTGCACGGGCTCGCGGCGCGCTTCCTCGTCGAGCGCTATCGCGGGCGCTCGATGGCGATCGACGGCGCGCAGGCGCAGCAAGAGGAGCTGCTCGCCGCGCGCTTCGCCGTCGCGGGCGGGCTCAGCTTCGAGGGGCTGCGCGTCGAGGGCGGGAGCCGGGAAGAATGAGCGGCGTGGACAAACAGGACCGCGAAGAATGAGCGGCGCCGACGTGCTCGTGATCGGCGCGGGCGTCGCCGGGCTCGCCGCGGCGCTCAGCGCGCGCGACGCCGGGGCGAAGGTGCTCGTGCTCGACG
>CAIUAC010001314.1 GCA_903896985.1 uncultured Sandaracinus sp. | reverse complement strand
GAGCGCGCCGCCGACCGCAGCGCCGAGCGCGGAAGCGAGCGCGCCGCCGAGCGAGCCGCGCTAGGTTGCGCGCCATGCCTCCGACGCCAGCCGCTCGCCCCGACGCGCTCACGCTCGCCCCGACCGCCGACCCGCGCGTCTTCCTCGGGCCGGGAGGCGCGCGCTTCACGCCGCCGGTCGACTGGGTGTGTCTGCCGCCGGGGGACGCCGGGCTCACGCGCCGCGTGAAGCTCGCGGGCCCGTCGTGGGCCGTGGTCGAGAAGCGCGGTCGGAAGGCGTTCTCCCGCGGGCTCTGGGCGCCGTGCGCGAACATCGACGCCGCGCGCGCCGCGCTCGAGGTCGAGCGCTCCTCGCCGAGCTACGCGAAGAAGCTCGTCGGCGCGCGGGTGCGCCGCGAGAAGGAGCAGGTCGCCTACGTCGCGAGCTTCGAGGACGAGGTGCTCGCGTTCCTTCGCTTCGCGCCCCGCTATCGCGAGCGCGCCGCGTCGATCGCGCGCGCCGTCACCGCGCACGCGACGCCCGTCGGCAGCGGCACGGTCGCGCGCACCAAGCGCATCTCCGTCGACCGCCGCGCCGAGGCGGCCGTCATCGCGTGGATGCGGCACTCGACGACCGCGTACGACGACATGAACATCCCGCGCGTGAAGGGCCTGCGCCGCGAGGTCCGCCGTGAGCTCGCGGGCGTCTCGCGTGCGTTGCTCGACGTGCACCGCCGCGATCTCCCGCACGCCGAAGCGCGCTGCCCGCTCTGCAAGGCGTAGCGGGCGGCCCGCCTTCGGCGTCACCGCACGCGCGCACTCGAGCGCGGGACTGGGCTACCCTCGCGCGATGCTGCGCCCCGCTTCGCTCACGCTGCTCGCTTCCTCGCTCCTCGCCTCGCTCGCGCTGCCCGCCGCCGCGAGCGCGCAGCGCAGCCTCGCCTACGACACGCTCTCCGCCGAGACGCCGGGCGCCGTCTCGTGCGGCTTCTGCGGCGGCGAGAAGGTCTCGGTCATCTACTACGAGCTTCCCGGCGGCGGCGGGCTCCGACCGAGCGAGTTCCCGCTCCTCGTCAACGAGCTGATCGTCGCCGTCGCGAGCGGCGCGCCGACCGCGCCGACGACGTGCACGGCGGGCACGACGCCGCGCGATGGGCTCTTCGACCTCGCGGTGTATGCGGGCACGACCGTGCCGACGGCCGTGCGGGACCTGCCCGCCGAGGGAGTGTGGCCCGGTGAGATCGAGGTCAGCTCGATGCTGGAGGTGCCGCTCCCGGAGAGCATCTCGTCGTCGGCGACGATGCCGATGTACTCGGTCAACCTGGTCAGCGTGCCCCTCGACGCGGCCGGGCTGCGCGTCGAGGCGGGGTACACGTACCTGCGCGTCGTCGTCGGACTGCGCCCCGACGCGGCGGTGATGTCGGCAGCGTGCGCGGCAGGTCAGGGCCCGAGCGGGCTGCCGATGCGGGACGACGCGCGCATCGACGCGCACCGCAACCTCGTCTACGCGGGCCCGCCGATCGCCGGCTGGCTCTGGAACGAGGAGGTCGGCGTCGCGGGGGACTGGGCGATCAGGCTCGATGTGCGGCCGCTCGGTGGCGCCGACGGTGGCGTGCCCGACGACGCGAGCGTCGCCGCCGACGCAGGCGCGGGCGACGACGCCGGTGTAGTGATGGAGGCAGGCACCCTCGACGAGGGCGCCGCGCCGCCGCCGCCCGACGCTGGCGCCTACAGCGGCTGCCGCTGCGCGCTCGTCGGCGCACCGCGGGACGCCGCGCCGAGCGGCCTCGTGCTGTCGGCGCTGTGTGTCACCCTCGCGCTGTGTCGCTCCCGCCGTCGTCGCTGAAAGAGCGCCTCTTCGCCGAGGCCCGCGCGCTCGGCTTCACGCGCATGGGCGTCGCGCACGCGGAGCCGCTCACCGTCGAAGCTGACCGCCTCCGCGCGTGGCTCGCCGCCGAGCGGCACGGCGTGATGACGTACATGGCCAACAGCCTCGCCGCGCGGGTCGATCCGACGCTCGCGCTCGACGCGCCCGCTGGCCCGGGCCTCTTGCCGAGCGCGGTGAGCGTCATCGTCCTCGCGATGCCGTACGCGCGGAGCAGCGAGCGCGTCGGCCCCGCGCCGGGCCGCGTCGCCCGCTACGCCCGTGGGCGCGACTACCACAACGCGACCGGGAGCCGCGCGCGTACGCTCGCGAAGTGGCTGCGCCGCCAAGGGCACAAGTCCCGCGCGACCTGCGACACGATGCCGATCGTCGAGCGCGCCTGGGCAGAGCGCGCGGGCGTCGGCTTCATCGGGAAGAACTGCTGCCTGATCGTGCCCGGGCTCGGCTCGCACCTCGTGCTCGCGACGGTGCTGACGAGCGCCGCGCTCGAGCCCGACGCGCCTCAGCCCGAGCGCTGCGGCAGCTGCACGCTCTGCCTCGACGCGTGCCCGACGCAGGCGTTCGTCGCTCCGCGCGAGCTCGATGGGCGCAGGTGCATCAGCTACCTGACGATCGAGGAGAGCCGCCCCGCGCCCGAGCCGCTCCGCGCGTCGATCGGCGACTGGCTCTTCGGCTGCGACGCTTGCCAAGACGTCTGCCCGTTCAACCGCACGGCGCTGCCCGCCGACGACACGACGCGCCCGTTCGCGCCCGACCCGCGCTGGGAGGCGCACGACGCGGCGGACGTCCTGCGCATGGACGCGGCGACGTTCGCGACCTACGCGGCGGGCTCACCGATCCAGCGCGCCGGGCGCAGCGGCATGGCGCGCAACGCGGCCATCGTGCTCGGCAACGCGGGCGAGAAGCGGCACCTGCCGGTGCTGCGCGAGGCGGCGGAGCGCGACGAGGACGAGGGCGTGCGTGAGGCGGCGCGTTGGGCGGTCGAGAGGCTGAGCGCGGAGTAGGGCGCCGCGGCGGGTGCCGAGCGCCCGACGCGCGTCAGCCCTCGTCGTCGAGGCCGTCGTTCGGCACTTGGCCGGGCTTGACGTAGATGCCGTACGGCTCTTCTTCGTCGGCCGGCGTCTCTTCTTCCGCGGCGGCGCGCGTGCGGTTGCGGGGCGGCAGCGGCTTGTTGCGCGGGGCGGGCGCGATCGGGTTCTCGCGCAGGATCGTCTCCATCGCCTCGAGCACCTCGCGCACGCCTTCGCCCGTCGCCGCGCTGAACGGCATCACCGTGTGCCCGCGGCGCTTCATCTGACGCTTGAGGTTCGGCAGCGCCGCCTGGACGTCGGGCAGGTCCATCTTGCTGACGCCGACGATCATCGGGCGGCCCGCGAGCGCCTCGTCGAACTTGCGCAGCTCTTCCATGAGCGTGTCGAAGTCCTTGCCCGGCGAGCGCTTCGGCTCGGGATCGAGCGTGACGATGTGAAAGAGCACGCGCGTGCGCTCGATGTGCTTGAGAAAGCGGAGGCCGAGCCCCGCGCCCTCGCTCGCGCCCTCGATGATGCCGGGGATGTCGGCGACGACGAAGTTGCGCTCCTCGCCGAGCGACGCGACGCCGAGGTTCGGCACGAGCGTCGTGAACGGATAGTCGGCGATCTTCGGCCGCGCGCGCGAGACTGACGCGATGAACGTGCTCTTGCCGACGTTCGGATAGCCGAGCAGCCCGACGTCCGCGAGGAGCTTCAGCTCGAGGCGAAGCTGCCGCAGCTCGCCGGGCTCACCGGGCTCGCTGCGCCGCGGCGCGCGATCGTAGGAGGTCGCGAAGTGCAGGTTGCCGCGCCCGCCGCGTCCGCCCTTCGCGATGACGAAGCGCTCGTCGATCGTCGCGAGGTCGACGATCAGCTCGCCCGTCTTCGCGTCGAAGACCTGCGTGCCCGGCGGGATGCGCAGCTCGAGGTCGACGCCGCCGCGGCCGTACATATCGCTGCCACGCCCGTTCTCGCCGCCCTTCGCGTCGACCTTGCGCCGGTAGCGCAGGTCGAGGAGCGTCGTCAGGCGGGTGTCCGCGACGAGGACGATGTCCCCGCCGCGCCCGCCATCGCCGCCCGAAGGACCGCCAAAGGGGATGTAACGCTCGCGTCGAAATGCCACGGCTCCGTTGCCGCCATTGCCCGCGTGGACCTCTACCAGGACTTCGTCGACGAACTGCACGGCGCCTTGATGACACGTCTGAGGCCTCGCCGCACCCGGTCGCCTTACACGCACGGCGGAAAGGAGGGCGGCGCTGTGAATCTCGACTACACTGCGCCGCGTTATGAGCGATGGCACCCGCAAGGACACTGCGCTCGGAATCGCGCGTGCGCGCTTCGTCGAGGGCCTGGCTCGGAAGGCGACGGAACTGAAGGGCGCCGTCGCGCTGCTCTTCGCTGCGCCGGGCTCGGACCGACCGCGCGAGGAGATGCGACGGAGGCTCCACGCGCTCTACGCGTCGGCCCAGGTCTTCCGCATCGAGCCGCTCGCCGACGCGCTCCGCGACTGCATCCAGCGCATCGACGCGTCGCGCGACGAGAAGCGCGCGCTGACGACGGGCGACCTCGACGCGCTCGCCTCGCTCGCGGCGACGCTGCCGACGCTCGGCGCTTCCTTGTACGGCGTTCGCCGCGCGTCCGTGCCGCCGCCGCCCACGCTCCGCCCGGCGCCGACGACCGATGGGCTCTATCGCTCGTCGCCGCCCGAGGCGGCCGATGAGGACGAGGACGCCGCCGAGACCGACGACTCCGACGAGACGGCGACGACGCTCCCGGGGGCGCGCGCCCCGCTCGCTCAAGCGGCAGAGCGTGAGCCGCCCGCCGCG
>CAIUAC010001313.1 GCA_903896985.1 uncultured Sandaracinus sp. | reverse complement strand
GCGCGAGCTCGGCATCTCCTCCTACCTGTCGTTCTGAGGGGCACGGACATGACGAGCAAGGAAAGCAAGACCATGCGCTTCGGAACCCAGGGGGCACTCGCCCTGTTCGCAGCACTCGCGCTCACGCTCACGGGCTGTGCAGTCGCGCAGCCCGACGTGAACCGCGTCCAGACGAACGTCGTCGACAAGACGATTTTCGACGGTGAGTGGTGGTACGCCACGACCATCATCGACGTGAAGGCGGACGAGGCGACCATCCTCGGCGCCGGCGGGCTTGCCCCGTTCAGCGGCAATATGTCGATGGTCGACTTCGGCATGGACAAGGGCGAGTCGTTCAACGTCGCCCGCATCCGCTGGGTGCTCGACGAGAACTTCCTCTACGCCTATCGCGCGTACGAGCTGATCGACGGCGGCAACGACAACGGTCGCGCGCCAGACTTCCGTGGGCAGCCGCTCGCAGCGTTCTCGGTGCAGAGCCACCTCGATGTCCGCCGTGAGTACAACCCCGTCACGGGCGAGACGACCAACGTCATCTCGGAGAACACCTCTGATCGCCAGTGGTACGAGCGTCAGTTCGTGCGCGTCGACTGGTCGCAGAACCTGATCAGCCCGTTCTACGCCAACTACGGCCCGGACATCGCGCAGCTCTACGCCATCCTCCAGCCCGAGCCTGTGCCCTTCCACTTCGAGGCCGGCTCGCACGGCGAGATGTGCGATGGCGCTCCGTGCTTCCCGAAGAGCTACGAGCCGCAGTTCGTCCGCGTGAAGGACGACGCTGCCTACCGCCTCCGCGACGAGTGGCCCGCTGACCTCGGCGACACCGTTCACTACATGTCCTTCGTAAACCAGGAGATCTGGTCACCGGGGGCGAACTGCCTCTACTACGGCGGCCTCTGCTCGTCGGCGGCCGTCACGGTCCGCGCGTCGTTCCTCCGCATCCCGCCGAACCACGAGTACGCCTCCGACTCCGAGACGCACCAGGAGTTCGATCGCTTCGGTCTCTTCCGCTCCTACCAGCGCACCTACGTGCGCGGCGGGCAGGACCGCAGCGTCGTCGCCGACCACTGCACCTCGGACGCCGACTGCGGCTCCGGCGGCGCTTGCGGCGCAGCGCACGTCTGCGAAGGCGGGCTCTCGCGCGACTACGGCGAGACGGACTTCCTCACGTTCTACCGTCCCCGCCACAACCTCTATACGAACTCGCTCTCGGATGTTACCTGCACGGCCGACTGGCAGTGCGATAACCGCTTCGGGGATGCCCCGGCGGGTGCGCCGGGCGTCGGTTCGCAATGTGATCGCGCGGTGCGCCGCTGCACGACGCCGGTCGCGGCCCGCGGGATTCGCCCCGCCGTCTATCACCTCAGCCCCGGCTTCCCGCGGCACCTGGCGCGCGCCGCGTTCCAGATCATCGGTGACTGGAACGAGGCGTTCATGCGCGGTCATCGTGGCGCCGTCGGCGCCCCGGCGATCGAGGCTTCGGCCGCCCGCGTCGATACGCAGGTGGTGGACCCCACCCAGTACTGCTGGCAGAGCCCCGATGGCGCGATGAAGTCGCCCGAGGTCGATGCTGACGGCAAGTGCGACTACAAGTACGACGCCTTCCAGGATCCGGCCGCGGCCACCGCCGCCGGCGTCGTCAACCCGTACGACTGTCACATCGTCGGCCCGGCGGATGTCGCGGCTCCGACGGCGTACGAGGACTACGGCGCGAACTCGTTCGACTACCACTTCGCTGGCTCCGAGTGTCTGTTCTTGCTCGAGGCAAACTCGTGCGACGCCGACCCGACGAAGCCCTGTGAGGACCTCGGCGACATTCGCTACCAGTTCTTCAACTACATCCAGCACGGCGCGCTGCAGTTCGGCGGCGTCTCGCTGCCGATGATGGACCCGCGCTCGGGCGAGCTGATCATCTCGAACGCCAACATGGCGGGCGAGTCGCTCGAGTCGATCGCGACGACGGCGGCGCACTTCTTCCCGGTGCTCCGCGGCGAGACCCCCGAGGATGCGTACTTCTCGGGCGAGTACCTGCGCGGCTTCTACAGCCGTGTCGGCGACAACGTCCTGCCGGCGGCGCTCGCCAACTCGGGCGGCGACGGCTACTCGAATCCCGACCCGTCGCGCCCGTCGATGCCCCTCGACCTACACGGCGCCCTGCTCGACCGCCTCGCCGCGGTCACCCCGCGCGTCGAGCAGCTTCACGGCATGGAGGGCCGCGCCCTCATCCACTCGGATCGCATGCGCAACCTCGAGGGGACCGACATCGAGCGTCGCTTCTCGGCGGGCATCGGCCTCGAGGCCGTCGACGCGCGCATCGGTCTGCAGAACCTCGACCCGAGCATGGCGGGTCTCACGCAGGACTCCATCGCGACTCAGCCGAGCGTGATGGCCGTCACCTCGCCGTTCCGGGGCAACGTGCTCGGCGCGGCGGACCGTGACCGGCTCCGCATGGACTTCGAGTCGCGCCGCAACATCTGCCCGCGTCTCGACACGCAGGCTGCCCTCTACAACTCGACCAACTGGCAGTACTGGGCGAACGCGTTCGGGACGATCGGCGACGCCGCGACCCGCAACAAGGAAGCCTCCATCCGTATGCAGCAGGCCTTCCTGCGCGCGGTCATGTATCACGAGATGGGCCACTCGGTCGGTCTCCGGCACAACTTCGCCGGCACCTACGACCGCAACAACTACTACGACGGCTACTTCAACATCGCGCGCGATCTGCCGCTGCCGTACTACGGCGACTACGACCTCCTCGAGCACGGCGGCAACCGCGACGGTGAGCTGAACGGCCAAGAGCTGAACAACTACTCGCGCGACCTGCGCGCGGCCCGCAAGGCCCGCGGCGCTCGCGGCATCGGCAACACGATGTCCGGCTCGATCATGGACTACCACGGTGACCTGTCGGATATGTCCGGCATCGGCCGCTACGACATCGCCGCGACGATGTGGAACTACTTCGGCGTCAAGGAGGCCTACACCTCGGACCCGGAGACCTCCAGCCCGATCCACAGCCTCGATGGCCTCGTCAACGCCGACACGACGAGCCGCACGCTCCTCCAGACCTACCGCGGCGGCGATAGCTGCACGGTGGACTCGGACTGTCCCGCCGGCCCCGGTCGCGTGGCCGCCTCGAATCCCTTCGCCCAGAAGTGCATCAAGAACCCCCGCTACGCGCCCGTGCCGGAGGCGTGTGACGCCGGTGGCGGCGACCGCAACTGCATCTGCTCGACCTTCGACGAGGACTTCAAGGACTACACGGCGGCGGGCACGCCGGCGGTCTTCCCGATCAAGTACCTGTTCTGCGGCGACGAGCGCACTGACGACATCTCGTGGTGCAACCGCTTCGACGCGGGCGAGTCCTTCCAGGAGTCGGTCGACAACTACCGTCGTACTTGGGAAGAGGGCTACCCCCGCGCGTACTACCGCAACTACCGACGCGGCGGCGCGCAGGGCCGGGCCTCGTGGGGCTCGATCCAGGACGCGGCGAAGATCTACCAGCACCTCTACTTCCGCTACTTCAACGAGCCGGAGTTCCGGTCGCAGAGCGGTCCGCTCGGCATCGACGACCAGTACAGCGCGTGTATCGACACGATGAACTGGTTCGCCGAGATCGTCGCGCTGCCGGACGTCGGCGCCTACACGCTCGACACCACGGCGAACGTCTACCGTCGCGTCAGCGACAATCCGGACGCGGCTGGAGCGGACTTCGGGCTGCGCCCGGGCACCGGCTTCAACATGTGGTCGGCGTACCAGACGGGCCAGAACGGCTTCTTCCGGATGGAGCGCGCCGGCGTCTTCAACGACAAACTCTTCGCGATGTACGCCCTCGCCCTGCGCGACTGGAACCTCTCGTATTCGGTCGACGAGCGCTACTACATCAACTTCTACGACCTGTTCCCGCTCGAGATGACCGAGTTCTTCGGCGCCTACATCCAGAACGACACGCGTGGCTTTGCCCCGCGCGTTCGGATGTCGGCGACGGGCCCGACCATCCAGCACCTCAACTGGTGGCGTGGCAACACGAACTGCGGCGCCTCGGGCGTGGAGCCCTGCCGCGGCACCGTGGACGCGACCTACCCGGAGCCGGCGATCGACGGCACGAGCACGGAGCTGCTCCGCGACTGGGCGGCGATCCTGTCGCTCGCGCAGTTCCCCGTCTTCTACGACACCTCGTTCGAGCAGCGCCTGATGATCTACAAGGCGGGCTCCGGCGAGGGTGGCGACATCCCGGCGACGCACCCCGACGGCACCCCGACCTGCGCGTACGGCGCGCCGGGCTGCACGCTGCCCGACTACATCACGTACTCGTCGGATCGCCTGCACACGACGTACGTCGCGCTCGCCATCCGGCCCCGCTACGACTACAACCTCCCCGAGGAAGAGCTCGGCGTGAACCTCCTCAAGCGCATTCGGCTCGTCCAGGACGAGGCGCGCACGCTCGAGGCGCTCCCGACCCCCACCGCCGCGCAGATCGCTCGGATGCACGAGCTTCGCACGCGCCTCGCTCAGGAGGACTCGTTCCTCGAGTACCTGATCGACGTGCAGCGTCAGTACGGCATCAGCTCGTACCTCTGAGCGTGCGGACGGCCTAGCCGTCGACCCCCCAACAGCGCCCCCGGCACCGAACAGGTCCCGGGGGCGTCGTCTTTCCGTCGTCGGCGCTCGGCTCGGGCCGGGCTGGGTATCGTTGACAGGTAGCTTTTGACGCGGTGTGGCGTCGATTTCGCCCATTGACAGGTGTAAAGAGCGCTCGACAGACACGCGTCGGGTTCGCTTCGAGGGCGCCATCGCCTGGCTGAGCGCGCACCGAGAGGAGATTGGCGTCGAGATGCCCACGCAGGACGAGCTCGTTCAGCTCTACCGACAGATGTTCCTGATCCGCCGCTTCGAGGAGGAGGCGGCGCGCGCCTACGCGCAGGGCAAAATCGGCGGCTTCTTGCACCTCTACATCGGCCAAGAGGCCGTCGCGGTCGGCGTCAGCGCGGTGATGCGGCCCGAGGACTACTTCGTCACGACGTACCGCGACCACGGCGTCGCGCTCGCGCGCGGCATGACCTCGCGCGCCTGCATGGCGGAGCTCTACGGCAAGGAGAGCGGCTGCTCGAAGGGCATGGGCGGGTCGATGCATATGTTCGACCGCGAGCACAACCTGCTCGGCGGGCACGGCATCGTCGGCGGGCACATCGCGCTCGCGGCGGGCGCCGCCTGGGCGAGCAAGTACCGCGGGGACGGGCGCGTGACGCTCTGCTTCTTCGGCGACGGCGCGACGAACATCGGCGGCTTTCACGAGGGAGTGTCGCTCGCGGCGCTCTGGAGGCTGCCGGTCGTCTTCGTCTGCGAGAACAACGAGTACTCGATGGGAACGCCGGCGGAGCGGACGCTGCCGCAGCGCGATGTGTCGAAGAAGGCCGAGGCGTACGACATCCCCGGGCTGCGCTTCCGCGGGCAGGACGTCACGGACGTGATGGAGCAGCTGCGTGAGCCGATCGAGCGCGCGCGGCGCGGCGAGGGGCCGACGATGGTGGAGGTGATGACGTATCGCTATCGCGGGCACTCGATGAGCGACCCCGGGAAGTACCGCACCGCCGAGGAGGTCGAGGAGCGCAAGACGCGCGACCCGGTGCGCATCGGGCGCGGGCACGCGCTCGCGGCGGGGGTCAGCGAGGAGGCGCTCGCGGCGGTCGACGCGGCGGTCGAAGCCGAGGTCGAGGACGCGGTGCGCTTCGCCGACGAGAGCGCGCAGCCGGACGAGGCGCTGCTGCACACGCTGACGCTCGCGCCGAACGGCGACGCGGATTCGCCACCGCCGGCTGGGTCCTATCCGGCGGAGAAGCGCAGCCCTCTCTCAGCCGACGCGGCACCGACGGAGGTGCACCATGCGTGAGCTTCGCTATCGGGACGCGGTGCGCGAGGCGCTCGCCGAGGAGATGGCGCGGGATCCGCGCGTCTTCGTGATGGGTGAGGAGGTCGGCTACTACAACGGCGCGTACAAGGTGACCGAGGGGCTGCTCGCGCGGTTCGGCGCGGACCGCGTCGTCGACGCGCCGATCGCCGAGTCGGGGTTCGCGGGCGTCGGCATCGGCGCGGCGATGGTGGGGCTGCGCCCGGTGATCGAGTTCATGACGTGGAACTTCAGCGCCGTCGCGTTCGATCAGATCCTCAACAGCGCGGCGAAGATGTTTCAGATGAGCGGCGGGCAGTACAAGGTGCCGATCGTCTTTCGCGGGCCGAACGGCTCTGCGCGGCAGGTCGCGGCGCAGCACTCGCACAGCATGGACCCGTTCTACGTGAACATTCCGGGGCTCTACGTGATCGCGCCGAGCACCGCGCGGGACGCGAAGGGGCTGTTGAAGACCGCGATCCGCGACGACAATCCGGTGGTCTTCCTCGAGGGCGAGACGCTCTACGGGCTCAAGGGCGAGGTGCCCGACGAGGACGCGGACGAGTGCATCCCGCTCGGCAAAGCGCGCATCGCGCGCGAGGGCACCGACGTGACGATCGTCAGCTGGGGGCG
>CAIUAC010001312.1 GCA_903896985.1 uncultured Sandaracinus sp. | reverse complement strand
GGCACGCCGACGCCGCAGAGCACGTCCGCGTGCGGGTCGGCGACGAGCAGGCGCGCGTCTGCGCGGGCGGCGCGGCGCGCGTGCGCGGCGATGAAGGCCTCAGTGACGGGGCGCGTGAGACCCGCGGGGTCCGTGCCGCCGAAGGAGAGCAGCAGCGCGTCGCGCACGGTCGAGCGCACGTCCGCGCGCAGCTCCGCGCGCAGCACGATGTATGGCGCGCCGACGAGCAAGCGCGTCCACGGCGCGGTGCTCGCGGGGAGCGCGTGATAGCGCGCCTCGTCGAAGCCGACGTTCTGATTCAGCACGAGGTCCGCGCGCTGCGCCTGCCTCGCCTCGTCGTCGAGCGCGAGCACGGGCACGGCCGCTCGGAGCCGCTCGAGGTCGCCGGGCACGAGCGCGTAGTCGTCGACGACGAGCGCCGTGACCTGCTCCGCGCGGAGGTGCGCTTCGAGCACGTCGAGCGCGCCGGGCGCGGCGTCGATCAACGTCACGCCAGCCGCCACGAGGCGGTCCAGAGCGGCCCCCGACGCGCCGCTGCCGACGAGGTGCGCGCGCCCGCCGAGGCTCGTCCACGCGGCGAGCAGCGCGGTCACGCGCGCGAGGTGCCCGCTGCCGGTCGCAGGCGTCGAGTGCGCCCAGCCGACGAGCAGCTTGTCGCGCACGCGGGCCGCGCGGCGCGTGTGCTCGTCGTCGATGCCCTTCTGCGTGATGCCGGAGTTCTTCGCCGCGATCTCCGGGTGCGCGTCGAGCCAGCCCGCGATCTCCGCCGTCGTCGCGTCGTCGCCGAGCGCGCAGAGGACGGCGTCGACGACCTCGAGATCCTCGGGAGTGTCGACGGTCAAACGCAGATGATCGAGCGCCGGGCCGTCAGGGTCCGTGACGCGCGTGCGAAAGCGCCCCGGCGCGCGATAGAGGTACGGCGTCACGTGCTCGCGGTCGCCAGCTTCGCTCGCCTCCGCCTGCGCGCGCTCGAGCGCCGCGCGCGAGAAGACCTCGACGTCGAGCCCGCGCGGGATGCGCCGCACGGCGCCCGCCTGATTCGTCACGTAGTCGAGCGGCTCGCCGGCCGCGCGCGCCTCGAAGAACACGTGAAGCACGCGCTCTAGCTCGTCCGAGTCGAGCAGCGGGCAGTCCGCCGTCACGCGCACGAGCACGTCGGCGCGAAGCTGCGCGAGCGCGCCGTGGAAGCGCGCGAGCACGTCGTCGACGGAGCCGCGCGAGACGAGCGCGCCGAGCCGCGCGGCTTCCCTTGCGAGCGCGTCGTCGGTCGGCTCGGTCGTCGTCGCGACGAGCACCTCCGCGACCGACGGCGCGCGCCTCACGCGCCGCAGCACGTGCGCCAGCACCGAGGTGCCGCTCGCGCCCGCCACGCGCAGGACCTTGCCGGGGAGGCGCGACGAGCCCATCCGCGCCTGCACGATGACCGCGACCGACGGCGTGAGCGCACCGTGCGTAGACACGGCCGAGGCGTAGCACGCAGCGCCGAAAGTTTCTGTTCGCGGACGCGCGGGCGTAGCTTCGGGCCGAGGGCGACGCACGGCCGCCCCTCTGTGCCCCAGCGGCACGATCCTCTGCGCCCACCGTATCCGGACAGCAACACTCGGGACCCGGATGGCAGCCCCGCCAGCCAGGGCCGCCTCGACGTGCGCCCTGCGCCGGTCCTCGCCAAACGTTACAGGATTATTTTTGCTCGTTATTCCAAACAGTTGACGCTGATTTCGAGCCCGCCTTCGCGAACCATCGAGCGGGCCGCGCGCGATGGCACCACTCCTGCACAGCGACCCCGCGAGGCTATCGACATGCGCGACCTGATGCGACCCACCGAGCAGTCCGACTCTGTCGACGCGACCCCGCCGAAGCGCGAGTCGATGCGCGTGCCGAGCCAGGCGAGCGCGAGCCGAGCGAGCGGCGCCGCGCGGGCGTTCCCGAAGCGCATCGGCATCCTCAACGACTACGTGCGCATCCCGTTCGCGAACGGCTCGTCGTTCGCGTCGCAGTTCTTCTATCGCGAGTTCATGACCCGCGGGCACGAGGTCACGATCGTCGGCCCGACGGATCCCGTCGCGCAGCCGCACGAGATGCCGCAGCGCTACGTCGAGCTGCCGAGCGTCCCGTTCAAGAATCACCCTGGCGTGCGCCTGACGCTCCCGGCGCCGGCCGCGTTCAAGGCGCTCGCGGCCGAGAACCTCGACGTCGCGCTCGGGCAGTCGAACACGCACCTGCTGCAGGCGGGCGTGTGGCTCCGACACGAGCACAACGTGCCCTTCCTGCCGGTCAACACGGTGCATCTGCCGAGCGTCTACAACGTCGTCCTGCCGGACGCGCTGATGAAGAACCCGCTGATCAACGGCGTCTTCACCGAGGCGCTCATCCCGATGCTCGAGCGGCAGAGCGCGGCCGTCTACAACCACTCGGACGGCCTGATCGTGCTGGCCGAGGGGCTCAAGAAGTACTGGGAGGCGCGCGGCGTGACGGTGCCGATCCACGTGATCCCGCGCCCGATCGAGCCGAAGATCTTCGACGTCCCGCAGCCGAACGACCCGTACCCGGCGGACTTCACCAAGGGCGCGCGCCTCGTCGTCGTGTGTCGGCACACGCGCGAGAAGAGCGTCTCGCGGCTGCTCGAGATCTTCGCGCGGCACATCCTCCGCGAGGTGCCGGAGGCGACGCTGACGCTCGTCGGCGACGGGCCGGATCACGATCACTTCCGCGCAGAGGCCGAGGCGCTCGGCGTCATGCACCGCTGCAGCTTCCCGGGCGAGGTCGCCCTGAAGAACGTGCCCGCCTACTACGCGCACGGCGATGTCTTCGTCTACACGTCGCTCTCGGAGACGTACGGGCAGGTCGTCAGCGAGGCGCTCTGGTGCGGGCTGCCGGTCGTCGCGCTCTCGGACGGCATGGGCGTCGATCAGCAGCTGATCGACGGGGAGAACGGCTTCCTCGTGCCGCAGGGCGACGACAACCTGCGCGCCGACGCGCAGTTCGGGCGCGACGTCGTCGGGCTGCTGGTCAACCACGACAAGCGCCGCGAGATGGGCCGTCGCGCGGCGGAGATCACGCGGCATCGCTCGGATCCGTCGCGCTGCATCGGGCGCTTCTACGACGCCTTCGAGGCCTCGCGCGCGCACCTCGACGCGACGCGCGCCGAGCGGGCACGCGACGGCTACAAGAAGCGCTTCGCGATGATCAACTGGACCGGGATTCACCTGGCCGCGGCGGCGCTCGGCCTCGTGCGTCAGCCCTCGATCGTCAACCGGCACGGGCGCAAGCCGCCGACCTGGGACGAGCTGCTCGACACGGCGACTCCGGCCGTCCCGGCCGTGAAGGCGGCCCCGGAGCGCACGCTGCGCGCCGTCGAGGCGGCCCCGACGCCGCTCAGCCCAGCGGGGATCGGCGCAGAGCAGCTCGCGACGAGCATCGCCGCGGCGCAGAAGGTCGCCGCCCGCGAGGTGCGCCTGCGCGCGAGGGCGACCAGCGCCGCCCGCCTGACGCTCGCCTCCGACGCGCGCCGCCGGGCGCCGGCCGCAGAGTAGATACCGCCTCGGAAGGCCTCCGGTCGGCGGAGTAGATATCGCCTCGGAAGGCCTCCGGTCGGCGGAGTAGTCATCGCCTCGGAAGGCCTCCGGTCGGCGGAGTAGATACCGCCTCGGAAGGCCTCCGGTCGGGGCCTACGAAGCAATGCTCCGTGCGCGGGCGCGCGAAGCGCCGCGTCCCGTGGAGATGCGCGACTCAGTTTGAGTTCAGGTCGCGGGGAGACTCCTCGCGGCGGTTTCGAGAGAATGAGAGCCGCGAGAGCCACCGAGCAACGCCCTGAGTGAGCGCGCCGGATGGGGGACGTGCTCGACACCCGTGGCGCATCCACTCGCGAGCTTCTCCGCAGCGATGGTCAAACGACGCGCGCGAGTGTTGTTTGTTTGTTTACGCGATGAGCCCGACCGTCCACGCGAGGCTGGCGCGCACGCTGTCGAGGTTTCCGGCGGGCAGGGTGTTCCACCTCTCGACGAGCGCATGCGGGCGCCGGCGGCGCCTCGCTCGGGTGCGGCAGCCCGCGTAGGTACACGGTGTGTCCCGCGGCGAGCGCCGTCCACCATCACTCGACGAGCATCGGCTCGGGCGCCGCGTCGAACGCGCAGCGTATCCCGGCGCCCGGCCACCCGCTGGTATCCGGCGCAAGGACGGTCCACGCGGGCTGGAAGTGACTCCTCGCCGCATGGCCATATTCCGACGGCACATCGTTGCGCGGATCGACGAGCGCGCCGTCGCGTGGCCAGACGGGAATTCTAGCCCAGTCGGCCACCCACTCCGTGGCGTTTCCGATGACGTTGAAGTGCCCGTAGACGCCGCGCCCATCCGGCAGCGAATCGACCGCGACAAAGGCGGGAGGCGGGGAATCGGCGCGCGGTCCAAAAGGCGGGTATGCGTGGATCTCTGCTTCAGAAATCCATGGGTCATACAGGAACGCACTTTGTGGGTCGGAGGGCGGCGCGGTCCACGGAAACGCACGCCCATCTTCGCCGCGGGCCATCTTCTCCCACTCGGCGCTCGTCGGCAGTCGACCGCCGAGCCTCGCGCAATAGGCCGTTGCGTCGGCATGTTCCACAAAGACGATAGGCCGTCGTCCGAAGGCGGGGTCATTCCAATAGGCCGGCGGAAGGTCCCACGAGGGTTTTCCGGTGGCCGCCGAAGGAGCCTCTGGTGCCGTGCAGATGCCGTCGTCGATGCAGAGGCGGTAGCACTCGGCGCTCACCTCGTACGTGTTCATCCAGTACTCGCGGGAGATGGTGATCTGCTGCGCGTAGGACTCGCTATACCCACCATCGCTGTACCCCACCCACGCGGTTCCCGCAGGGACCGGCAGCGCTGCCCGGCAGTCGCACACGCTGCCTGGCACGCACGCTGTCACGTCTGCATCGTCACGCCGCGCATCGGCCACCGCATCACGTAGCTCACCGGCGTCGACAGCCTGTGCGAGGTGCGACTCATAGCATCCGCCTCCGAAGAGCGCTGCGAGGGCGAGCACGACCGCACCTACTCCGCGCATACGACGGCGCCCTGCGCGGCAGTCAGGCGACCGAGCTTCACGAGCCACCGCGCCGCGACGCAGCGGACCCGGAAGCACTGGTTCGGCGTGAGGAGCGGATCAGTGGCCACGCCGCCGCTGTTCATCAAGTTGTTCGGCGCACTCGCCGTATCGGAGGGATGCCGACCGTGTTCCCTCCGCTGAGGACAGGGGTCGCGAACAGGTTTTGCTGCGCCCACGTGCCGAAGGCTGCCCAGCTCGTGAAGACGCGCTGGGTGGTGGGCAGGGGGAACGAGCACTTCACGCCCGTGGCGTCTACGATGGTCTCGCCCGCCGCTCCAGCGGCGAAGGTCGTGTTGGTACACACCTCTTCGGGGCCCTCGAGCGCGGTCGCGGCGCCTTCGACGTCTACGTCGATGTTCTCGCCTTCCGCTCCAACCTCGGCGGCACAGCCTGGAAGCAGCTCTGCGAGAATCATCAGCGTGGCGCTACGCCACGGGGGGGGGTTATCGCGTTCATGAGAGAGGCCTCCAATCTACCAGGTGCGAGGGGCGTGGGCGTCAACTGCTCGCCAACGCGCCCAACGTAAAGCGAGTGCGGATCGGTGGGCAAGGGAAGATGTGAGGTGATGCACGAATGCCACCGTCGCAGGTCAGCCTCGATGTGTCCGGCGAGGAGCGCAGCGGACTGACCGAAGTCGAGCACGTCGCAGCCAGCGAGCATCGCGTTGAAGCGCTCGAGCTGTCTCGCGGCTTGGACACGATGGAGCCCTGCCGTGATCTCCATCGCCGTGATGACCGAGATGGTGAAGCGACCGTGCTGTCTGTCGATACTCCGTGGCCGCTGCGAGCGCGTTTGGGTCGCGCTGCTTCAGGACCTCCGAGAAGATGTCTGTGTCGAGGAGGACTCGGCTCACGACACCGGCCGCAATCGCCGCGGCGCAGAAGGTCGCCGCCCGCGAGGGCGACCAGCGCCGCCCGCCCGCCTGACGCTCGCCTCCGACGCGCGCCGCCGAACGCCGGCCGCGGAGTAGATATCGCCTCGGAAGGCCTCCGGTCGCGGAGTAGATATCGCCTCGGAAGGCCTCCGGCCGCGGAGTAGATATCGCCTCGGAAGGCCTCCGGCCGCGGAGTAGTCATCGCCTCGGAAGGCCTCCGGTCGGCGGAGTAGTCATCGCCTCGGAAGGCCTCCGGTCGGCGGAGTAGTCATCGCCTCGGAAGGCCTCCGGTCGGCGG
>CAIUAC010001311.1 GCA_903896985.1 uncultured Sandaracinus sp. | reverse complement strand
GCCACCCTTGGTATGTTGCGCGACGGCCAGGCCGAGCAGTTGCGCGATGCCGGGTTCGATTATTACAACCACAACCTTGATACCTCGCCCGAGTTCTACGGCGAGATCATCCACACCCGCGATTACGACGACCGGCTGCAGACGCTGGCACGGGTGCGCGGTGCCGGCCTCAATGTGTGTTGCGGCGGCATCGTCGGCATGGGCGAGTCGCGCGCCGCGCGCTGATGAGTCAAACGCGCTCTCCTCGCTCGAGATGAACGACGAAGAGCAGCCGCGCCAGCCCCGAGAGGCCGAGCGCGACGTAGCGGTCGTCCTGGGCGGCGTCGGGGAGCACGAGGAGGTCGAGGTCGAGGAACACGCCCGCGGCCTCCTCGAACGAGACGCCGTGCTTCGCCACGTTGGCGGCGGCCTTCGCGTCATCCCACTCGAAGTCCCCGAAGAGCACCGTCGCCACGCGTCAGACGGTACCACGCCACGTCCGCGCGCCGCGGAGGCCGCACGGCCGGCCGCCGAGTGCTAGTCCCGCGACCGCGCGCGCCGCTCACTCCGTGATGTCGAACTCCAGCGCCGAGAGCTCCGCGCCTGCGGCGTCGCGCACGACGACGCGGTAGTGCCCGGCGGGCCGACGCGCCGGGAAGCGCGCGACGGTGCGGTAGCGCGCCTGCGCAGGGATCGCGAGCTCGCGCGCGCCTGCTGACGGCGCCGCGCCGGGCGCCTCGATGCTCACCTTGATCGACGTCGCGACGCGCGCGGGGTTCGCGACGCGGACGGTCACGAACACGCTCCCGTCGGCGCGCGTGATCGACGTGACGGGCGCCGTCGTATCCGCCGTCTTGCTGAGGATGAGCTCCGAGACGACGAGCGCCCCGGGAGCCGGCGTCGCGTCCTGCGCGAGCGCCGAAGTCGAAACGAGCGAGAACAACCCAACCGCGACCAACCAGCGAGACGCGTTCATGGGACCTCCAAAAGGGGTATTGGACCGGGGCCATTCTAGCGGAACTGAGCGCCTCCGTCCGCGCGTTCGCTCGATGCTCGCCTTCCGCCCATCCGACGACGCCTCTGCGCGTGTCCGCGACCTGCTGACCCGCGCCAAAGACGGCCCGCTGCCCGACGTCGAAGTTTTGGTGAGCGCGGTGAGCGTCTGGGAGGATGACCGAGCGGCGCGCGCCGGTCGGACCGCAGCGATGACCGAGCGGCGCGCGCCGGTCGGGGGCCGTGCTCGTCGGACGGGGCCCGTCTCCTCGCGGAGCGGCGTCAGACGACGGTCGAAGGACCCCGGCAACCCATCCGCTGCGGCGAACGCCCGTCCTCCTGCGCTCGTCCCCCGCCCGTCGCTAGGTTAGCGATGCGCGTCGGGATGATGCGCGGCGTTGGTCGAGGCTGAAGCGCGCCCCTCATATCTCCGACATCGCCAATGGCACGCTCGGGCTCACCGCGGAGCTTCGCGCCGACCTCGAGCCGCGGCTCGCGGCGGGGCTGATTGACCACCTCGCCGCCAACCGCGCGGCGTTCGACGGCAAGCGCGCGCAGGCGTCCAACGCGCCCGTCGCGCTCGAGGCGGCGACGCGCACGCAGGACGCGGCGAGCGCCGCGGGCTTCGCGCTCGTGTCGGGCGTGCGCCGCTCGCTCGCGCGGCTGCCGTCCGCGACGAAGGCGGACAAGAAGGCGCTCGGCGTCGGTGAGCGCCTGAGCAGCCGCAGCGTCCCGCAGGTGCTCGCGGGGCTCGACGCGCTGCTCGCCGCGTCCGCCGAGCGCAACGCCCTCGGGGCCGCGATCGCCGCCGACGTCGACG
>CAIUAC010001310.1 GCA_903896985.1 uncultured Sandaracinus sp. | reverse complement strand
TCGTCGGCACGAACCGAAGCGAGGAGCTCTTCAATCTTGGACTCGGCCGCGACATCGAGCGCCGCGAGCGCCTCGGCCAGCGCCTGGCCGCCGCCTGCCTCCTCGAGCACCAGCGACACCGACTCGAGCTCGTCACGACGATGCGCGATCGCGGTCACGATCGTCGCTTGCACCTCGTCGGACGGGGCGTCGTCGCCCCCGTCGAGCAGCTCACGGATCGCCGCAGCGCCGTCGAGCGCGCGCGCCTCGAGGGCAGCGCGTTGCTCCGCAGAGAGCGTGCGACACCAGGCCACGACCTCGCGCGCGCCTGCGCCCGCGTCCTCGAGCTGCCGCGGCGTCGCCAGCCGCGCCAGCGTGCCCATCGCGGCCGCTGTCGACTCGCTCGACCCCCGTCCTATGAGTTCGTCGACGAGCACGCGGAGCCACGGGTCGGCGTCCGCGTAGGAGCGAAGCCGCTCCATCGGAGGGACCTCCAGCGCTGGGGGGGCTGCGGTCGGCGCCACCTCCCCTCGCATCCACGCCGGGGGGGGCGCGGTCGGCGCCACCTCCCCTCGCGTCCTCGCTGGCGTCAGCTCGAAGAGCTGCGCATGACCGTTGTCGTTCGAAACGGCCATTTCGCCGAGCTCGCCGTGCACCCGCGCCATGCCGGCGCCCCCAACCCAGCCGAGGACGATGCGGCCGTCGCTGAGACGCACCGCGTCGCCCGCAATCGCGGTGTCGCTGTCGCCGAACTCGACGACCAGCACGGGCGCGTGGCCTCCGGTCCACCAGCGCGCCTGGATGGCGTCCTCGTACCCCAGCGCGGCGCCCGCCCAGAGCGGGGCACGGAGCGCGCCTTCAATGGCGTCAAGATCGTCGGGCCGCTTCCCCGCCGCGAAGCCCATCGCCGAGGCAGGTGGGGCCTTCGCCGCGCCAACCGGCTCAAGCGCCGTCTCGTCGCCGAGGCCGAGCTGAGCCTTGAGTCGTTCGAAATCGGTCATGACATCTCCTGGGCGGGGGCGCCCGACACCCTAAGGACGACGCCAGGTTGGCTTTTTCTGACAGCGCGCAAGATCTCCTGAATCAGGTTCTTCGCGCGCTGACCGCGCTCGAGCGAGAGCGCCTTTTTCTCGACCAACGTATCGACCCCCGCGGTCGTACGCTCGCGCAGCCGGGTGTTCCGCTGATCGACGACCTGCCGCGCGGTCTTCCCGGAGGGGCCTGCCGCGGCCGCGTGATCATGGTCCAAGACAGCGGCGCAGGTCGCACGGACGCGATCCCAGGCCGGCCCGTGGTCGGCGGCATGTTGGTCGAGCTGGCCGCTCATCGACTCGAGCGTGTCTGGGTCACGCTCATCGAGCGCCCAAAGAAGGATGTTCGCGAGGGACAGCCCAGCGGGGACCGCAGCCACAGCCGAGGCGATCGCATCACGGGCAGCCGCGCCGAGCTCGCGCACCTCCTTAGCCGAGTCGGGATCGCGCGCGTCGATCTCTCGCGCCAGCAGCGCCGCGATGGTGAACTCCTTCTGCCCAACACAAATCATCCGCTCGAGGCGCGCGCGCCATTCGGCGAGATCCTTCATGCGCGCATGCGCCTCCTCGAATCCTCGGCGCAGGTCGCTAAACGCGACCTCTAGCGCGGCAAGATCGAGCGGCGCTTTCTCGTCGCCATCCGGGGCCGAGCCTGCGACGTCCTTGCTCTTCCCTAGGTGCGTGTCGGGCAAATAGTCG
>CAIUAC010001309.1 GCA_903896985.1 uncultured Sandaracinus sp. | reverse complement strand
GTGCTCGGCGACCTCGGCTCCGCGAGAGCGCCGCCTCGCGCAGAGTCGTCGGCGCCCGGGTATGGGCAGCTGCGGCTCGCGCTCGGGTGAGGCCGCCTCGAGTGACCTCGGTGCGTTGAGCGGCTGCGCAGAGCGCGGCCAGGGAGACGTGCGTCCGGCGCGTGAAGATCGTTGGAAAGTGGGGATTCCCGCTTCGCCGAAGACCGTCCGGGGGACTCGCCTCGACGCCGAGATTGTACGGATACAACCGAGTCCAGCGCTCGCGCTGCCCTTCCCAGGCGCGCTCTCGCTCGCTGCATCCAGAGACGCCGAGCAGCGGCGCCACGAGCAGGAGTACGGGCCACGCGAGAGACCTTCGATGCACGGCCCTGCTCCACCGGAGAACTGCCGAGAGCTCAACGGAGCGCGCAGCTCCTCGCGAGGATGCTATCATCGATAGCATGCCGCCCCGTCAGCTCATCGTGCGTGACCTGCCCGCCGACCTCGTCCGTCGCCTTCAAGAACGCGCCGTCGCGCATGGGCGCTCGGCAGAGGCCGAGCACCGCGAGATCCTGCGCCTCGCGCTCGCCCCGAGAAAGACGACGTTCAAGGCGGCGCTGCTCGCGATGCCCGACGTCGGTGAGGATGGGCTCTTCGCTCGCCCGCGGCGCCCCTCGCGCAAGGTGAACCTCCGTTGAGCGCCGGCTACCTGATCGACACGAACGTGCTCTCCGAGGCGCGCAAGGGCGCGCGCGCGAACGCTGGTGTGCGGCGCTTCTTCGCAGACGCAGACGACGACTCGCTGTGGATCAGCGTCCTCAGCTGCGGCGAGATCCGCAAGGGCATCGAGCTGCTGCGCGCCAGAGACCCGCGCACAGCCAACGTGCTCGAGCGCTGGCTCGCAGGGCTCGAGCGCGACTTCGCGGCGCGCATCCTCCCGGTGGACGCCGCGGTCGCGGACACCTGGGGCAAGCTCGACGCCCTCGGCCCGACGCCCGCGATCGACGGGCTCCTCGCCGCGACGGCGCTCACGCACGATCTCACGCTCGTGACGCGCAACGTGAGGCGCGTGCGGAGCACGGGGGCGACCGTGCTGGATCCGTTCGCGGCGCGGTGACGCGGGCGGTGCGGTCACGTGCCGGGAGGTCCTGCCGTCCGGTTCCCCGATGTGCCGCTGTCGCCGGGCCTGGCTCAGACCGTCGGCGACTAGCGCCCGCAGGCCTCCCGCAGCTCGCGCGCGAAGGCGTCGCGCGCCGTGGGCTCGGCGGGCCACTCGAGCTCGCCGATCACGTCGAGCTCGGCGAGCTTGAAGCGCTCGACGGCGTAGACGAGCTGGCTCCCGCGCACGCAGAGGAGCACGACCTTGTCGGGGAGCTGGAGCGCCGCCTCGAGCGCGGCGGCGTGCCCTCTGCCGCTCACCTCGAGCTTGCTGATGCCGTCGAGCACGAGCAGGTCCGCCGTCGCGGCGTCCTCCTCGAGCCAGCGGCGCGCGGCGTCGAAGCCCGCCTGCTGGAACACCAAGGAGCAGAACGTCTCCTCGCCCGGGCCTCGCGCCGACGCTCCCTCGAGGGCGAGCGGCACCGTCTCCTCGTCGCGCAGGCGCACGAGGTCGTAGCCCTTCTTCCCGTCGCCATCGACTCCCTTGCGCTGCACGAAGCCACCGACTCGGACGCCTGCCGCCCGAAGCTCGGCGACGAGCTCCAGCGCCAGCGACGCGCTCTGCTCTCCGTCCTCACCCGCGATGACCGCCCACCGTGCCATGTGTTCCTCGCTCTCTCAGACAGCCGTCGTGCGGACCGCGAACGCGCCGCCCCAATCGTCGACCTGCGCCGGCACGCTGTCGAGCACAGCGCGTAGCTCGACGCTGCGCCCACCGCGCTCGAAGACGACGCGAAGCTCACGCGGGTCGACGCCGAGGGCGCGCGTACCGACGAACGCCGCACAGAGGCCCCAGCGTGCCGCGGGCGCGCTCGCGGCAGCGCCCATGAAGTTCTCGAGGTCGCGCTCCAGGCAGACGACGAGACGCTGATGATCGAG
>CAIUAC010001308.1 GCA_903896985.1 uncultured Sandaracinus sp. | reverse complement strand
GCCCGAGCAGGCGCGCGGGGAGGAGCTCGACGCGCGCGCCGACCTCTACTCGGCGGGCATCATGCTCTATCAGATGCTGACGGGCGCGGTGCCCTTCACCTCGGACACCGCGCTCGGCACGATCACGAAGCAGCTCGTCGAGCCGCTCGTGCCGCCGCGCAAGAAGCGCCCCGATCTGCGCATCCCGGAGGCGCTCGAGCGGGTCGCGCTGAAGGCGCTCGCGAAGGATCGCAACGAGCGGTACGCGAGCGCGGGCGAGATGTCCGAGGCCCTGACCGCGGCAGTGCGCACGCTCGGTGAGCGCGCGACGCAGCCGATCCCCGTCGGCCCGCCGCTCAGCGAGCCCGCCGGGCCCGTCGAGGTCGATGGACGCGCGCGCACGCTCGACGCCATCCCCGCGCAGCAGCGCCCGCGGACGCCTGCGCTCGCCCTCGGCGGCCTCCTGCTCGTCGGCCTCGCGGCTGCGGGCGCGTACCTCGCCTTCGGAGGCCCGGGCGCGGGCGCGGGGAGCCCGACGCCCCCGACGGACGCGGGCCCACCTCCGCAGGTCATCGACGACCCCTCGACGATCGAAGGCGCGGGCGATGCCGGCGCGGCGGTGCTCGCGCCCCCCGACGCGATGGTCGAGGGCGACGCGAGCGCGGCGAACGTGCACGGCGGCCGACGTCGTCCGGGGGCTTCCGAGTCGCCGACTCCGACTCCGACTCCGGCGCTGGTCCCGACGCCGACTCCGACGCCCGGTCCGGCCGCTGCGCCCGCGCCGGTCGCTGCGCCGGCCGCGACGAGCGCGTCGGCGTTCGACGAGGGGCGGCGGCTCTTCCTCGCGAACGACGTGCCCGGCGCGATCGCTCGCTTCGAGCAGGCGGCGAGAGAGACCCCCGGCAACCCGCGCGTGCAAAAAGAGCTCGGGCGCGCGTACATGCGGGCAGGCGATGTGACGCGAGCCGTCGCTGCCTATCGCCGCTACCTCGAGCTCGCGCCGCAGGCGAGCGACCGCGCGATCATCCAGCGCATCCTCGACCAGACCGGCGGCTGAGGCGCTGCGCCGGAAGCGCCGCTACGCCGAGCATCCGGGCGCTGCGGTCGAGCGCGACACCAAAAGAAACGGCGGGGAACGTGTCCCCGCCGCCTCCGTTGCCGGCTTCGTCGCGCGAGGGTTCGAGCCCCGCGCGTCGTCGATCAGGCGGTCATCTCGACGCGCAGCAGCTGCTTGCCGAGGAAGAGGTACTCCCCGTGCGTGAGCTCGCGCTCCCCGTGGATGCGCACGTAGGTGCCGTTCTTCGAGCCGACGTCGACGAGGGTGTACTTGCCCTGCGGCGACAGCTCCACCCGCGCGTGCGCGCCGGACATGTAGACGTCCTCGGGGAAGTTGATGTCGTTCTCTTCACGCCCGACCGAGATGGAGTTCTCACGCGCGCAGGTCACGAGCCCCGAGTGGCCGCCGCGCAGCACCTGCACGACGCGGAACGGGCTCGGACGCTTCGGCGACGAGTAGAAATAGGTCATGTCGGGGTCGGGGCCGGAGCTGTCCTTCGGCGTCGCTTCGAGCCGGAAGACCTGCTCGCCGCAGAGGAAGAGATCCCCCGGCTCGAGCGGCACCGGCTGCCGCAGGCGCACGTAGACGCCGTTGACGCTGCCCTCGTCGCGGACGAAGAGCTTCTCGCCGCGATAGAGGAAGTTCGCGTGCTTCCCGGAGAGCCAGAAGTCCTCGGGGAAGAGGATCTGCGCGTCGAGGCGGCCGGCGACGTGCTCCGCGCCTTGCAGCGAGTAGGTCAGGCCTTCGACGCCTGCGTCTCCACGGATGAGCGTCAGGCGCGCCTTGCCGGGCGACTGCATCACGCCGAAGAAGCGCACCTGGAGCTCGACGATCTCCTGCGGGACGGGGCCACCGCAGCGACCGCAGAACTTGTGGCCCGAGGGGACCGGGGTCGAACACTCCTTGCAAACGTAGTTCCGAGCTTGCTCCATCAGCTCCTCCTGGGACGGCGCGCGTTGAACATGAGGCCTGACTTCCGGTGCGACCGCCGCCGGCCACGAGGGCGGGCTGGGCTGAGCGGGCGCGCTGACCGGCGCTGGGGCCGGGGCGAAAGAACCTGCGAGCGCGGCGTCCGGAGGCGGTGCCCCGAGCGCGCGATCACCGAGAAAGAGCGTGTTGCCGCAGTGCTGGCACGATGCCGTTCCGAGCGGGCTGAACGTGTCGCACTCCCCGCACGCGATGCCGACCTCGAGCTTCATCACGACACTCGCCGTTGTAGGTCATGGACTATCTGCGCGTCAACAATGGCATTTCCCTGGCGAGCCGCGCGGCGTCGCGCAGCGCTCTCGGCACGGCGCCTCATGGCGGGCTCGCCGGGTCGAGGGCGCGCTGCGCCGCGAGGCGAACGCGGGGCTCTGGATCGGACGCCGCGGCGCCGGCGAGCGCGGCGCGCGCGTCGGCTTCGGTCGTCGCGGCGAGGGCGTCCGCCGCAGCCTCACGCACGAAGGCGAACGAGTCGTCGCGCAAGATGGTGACGAGCGCGGCGCGCGCCGTCGTGCCGGGCGCACCCACCGCCCCGAGGAAGCGCCCGAGCGCTACCGCCGCGCGCGCACGGAGGGCCCAGTCGTCGCCCTCCTCGGCCAGGCGCACGACGCGAGCGAGCGCGACCTCCCCGTCCGCAGCCGACACGGCGTCGAGCGCGCTCCGCCGGACGATGGCCGCCGAGTCGTCGAGCGCGGCCGCGACCGCTGCCCGCGCTTCGGCCGCTTCGACGCGCGCGAGCGCGCGCACCGCCGCCGCGCGGACCGACGCATCAGGGTGCTGCGCGGCGCTGAGCAGCGAGGGCAACAACGCCCGACCGAGGTCGACGAGCGCCGCGCGGGTCGCGGTGCGCTGAGGCTCCGGCCAGGCGTCGACGCCCGCCGTCAGCGGCCCGAGGCCGACCCCGGGACCGCTCCCGCTCGTCAGCACCTCGAGGGCTGCGCGGACGCGCTCGAGCGGCCCGGCGAGCGCGTCTCGAGCGCCCTCGGCGAGCGCGTCCTCGAGCGACGCGAGGCTGGCGGGGACCAGGCCCGGCGCCGCCTCGACCTCGACCAGGCGCGCGATGTAGCCGCGGGCAGAGACCGGCACCTGC
>CAIUAC010001307.1 GCA_903896985.1 uncultured Sandaracinus sp. | reverse complement strand
TGCAGACCTTCCTCAAGGGCGACTTCTCGGAGTTCCCGGGGAGCCTCAGCGCCGTGCCTCCGACGCGCGCGCACGACGGCTTCGAGCGGCTCTACGCAGAGCTGCTCGTCATGCAGGGAGACGAGGCGCTCACGCAGGCGTTCATGTCCCGCTTCGACCTCGCGGGCGCCGGCGGAGCCGCCTTCCAAGGCTCGCTCCTCGAGCCCGGCGGAATCAACCTCTCGGGCGTCGCTGGCTTCGAGATGGTGGCGCTCTACCGCTCGGTGCAGCTGTATCAGCTCGCGCTCGATCGGCTGTACGGCCTCGGGCCGAACTTCGCCGAGGCGTTTACCCGCAGCCCGGACTCGGTGGACACTCCGCTGGTCTTCCTCAGCCCTGAGACGGTCGTGCTGCACCTCGAGCGCCTGATCCGCGCTTCGACGCAGCGGGCGCGGGCATACTCGGAGATCGCCCGCCGCTATCAGCGGATGAATCGCGCGGACCTCGCGCGCTCCGTCGTGCAGCGCGCCTACGAGTCGGCGTTCCTCGAGTCGGGGGTGCTGGTTCAGCTGATGAACGAGATTGCGCGCCGCTCGGTGAACGCGGACCGCCCGCAGATCGACTCCACGATCGAGCAGGCGCTTCGACGTTATCGGATGACGCTGCTCGACATGCGGGACCTCTTCGGATCGCTGAGCGACGACGTGAACTACTTCGGCTTCGAGCCGGACTTCATCCCGTTCCCTCCGCTCGACGGCAGCGCTCGCGGACGGAACGCGTTCGAGACGACGATCGAGATCGCCCAGGCGCGGACGACCTTCGCCCGGATGCGCGAGGACCAGGCGCTCACGTCGAATCGCAGCTTCCAGACGGACTCCGCGCAGTTCCAGGCTGAGCTGGTCCGGCTGCGCAATACCTACGAGGGGCAGCTCGCGGAGATCTGCGGGACGTTCGTCTCCGAGACCGACGGCCGCGTCTATCCGGCGATCAAGCTCTATGCCTCGCAGTCGCACTACCCGGAGATGCTCGGCGACCCCTGCGGGCGGCTAGGCAACGGGCAGGTGCACAATGCCCTCGTCGAGGTCGCGCAGACGGCCGACACGCAGGAGGCCAACCGGGTCCATCTCGCGAACATCTTCGAGGAGGTGAGCCTCGAGCGGGACAGCGCGCAGCAACAGTGCGGTCAGGTCCTCGACGTCGCCAACTACCAATACGCGCGCGCTGGCGAGATGCACAACCTGCAAGCGGACATGCAGGGCGCTCGGAACGAGCAGGAGCTGATCTCGATCGCGATCAATGGCGTCGCGGACCTCGCGCGCGGGTTGATCTGCATTCCGAACACGACGCCCACGGGCGACTTCGGCATCGGCTGCGCGAACGAGGCGCTCGATGGCGCGGTCAGCGCCCTCGCCGCAGAGGGCAACTTCATCAATACCGCGCTTCATCAGGACGACATCTCGGACCTGCAGCGTGACATCGACGCGGCCGAGGCGACGACGGCGAGGTGGGTGACCGCCTCGCAGTGTGACGCCATCGACATCCAGTCGAACCAGCGGATGAAGACCCTGCTGCTCGGGGTCGAGGAGACTCAGCTCGACGGCCGACGCACGCGTCGCTCGGCGCAGCTCGCCGTGGCCGAGGTGGGCCGACTCTACAACCAGGCGCAGCGCCTTCAGCTGGAGCTCGAGGAGAGCCGCGGGCTGCTCGTCGACGTCGAGGCGGCTCGCAACGATCCGAACGTGCGCGTGTACCGCAACGACGCCGTGCTGAACGCAGACCTCGCGTTCAACGACGCGATCCGCATGGCCTACCGCGCGACGCGCGTCTACGAGTACTACACGAGCCAGACCTATCCGCGTTGGGAGCAGCTCTTCCTGATTCGCATGGTCGGCGCGGGTGAGTACAACCTCGAGAACTACCTGCTCGAGCTGCAGAACGCGATGATGACCTTCGAGGAGGCGTACGGCGCGCCGGACACGCGCGTGCTCGTGCTCTCGTTGATGAACGACGTCCTGCAGATCCCGCAGAAGGACGCCGACGGGGTGGACCTCAGCACCACCGATCGAATCGCGCTGATGCACGAGCGCATGCAGGACGTCGACCGCCTCGACGCGAACGGCTACCTCTCGATGAGCTTCGGGACCAGCGTGGCGCAGCTCTCGCCGCTCACGCGGAACCACAAGATCCTCTACGTGGAGAGCGAGATCGTGGGCGTCGGCGGAGACAACGTCGGGCGCATTTACCTCCGCCCGACGGGAACCGGCGTGATCCGGGGCCTCGACGACCAGGACGATTTCTACATCTTCCCGCAGCGGACCGCGGTGGTGAACACGTTCTTCAATGGAAATCGGCTATCGTTCTCGTCCGACGTGACCCAGAATTCACGGCTGCGTGATCGGCCGCTGATCAACACCTCGTGGGACCTGATCCTGAACCAGAGAGACGAGGTCGTGAATCAGGACATCGACCTCAACTCCCTGACGGACATCAAGGTCTACATTTATTACCAGGACTTCACGCCACTCTGATGCGCAATACACTCCTCGCGTGTGCGACCTTGTTTCTCCTCGGGGCGGCTTCGGCAGGTTGCGGAGCGGACGCCAAACCCAAATCGGACGCGGGTACGACCGCGGACGCAGGAGCCGACGCAGGGTGCGTCCCGGGGGAGCTCGGTTGCGCGTGCGATGCGGGTGCGTGCGCGGACGGCGTCTGCACGCTGGACGTGTGCGTCGCTTGTCCGCTCGGGAGCGAGGGATGCGGATGTAGGAGCAGCGGCTCCTGCGACACCGGGTTTCGCTGTGGGGACCCGTCGGGGCTCTGCGAGACTTGCCCCCCGGGCGAGCTCAGCTGTCCGTGCGCCACGGGCGATGTCTGCGGCAGTGGGCTGCTGTGTACCGGGGCCGTTTGCGTCGCCGATACCTGCGTCGCGGGCGCGCTCGATTGTCCCTGTCGGGTGGACGTCCCGGCGTGTGACCTTGGCGGAACCTGCGAGAGCGGGCTCTGCCGGACGTGCACCTCGGACGTGATCGGCTGCCCCTGCGACGCGGGCGCGTGCACGGGGGGCCTCGTCTGTGAGGCGGACGCGTGCCGCGCGGCGGCCACGTGCGACGACCTCGTGAGAGCGGACCTCTGCGCGCCGTATCAGGTGTGCACGGAGGGAACCGCGGCCGACGCGAGCTGTACGCCCGCGACGTGCGTCGCCGGCTACCGTTGGGCGGCATCGACGGCAAGCTGCGTGGCGTGCGTCAGCGCCGACTGCAGCGCTGAGCCGACGTGCGTCGCCGGGTTTCCCACCAGCCTCGACTGCGCTGCCGAGCATCGCGACTGCGTGCAGACGGACGGCGTCGGCGCTTGTGGGGTGTGCGTCGCGGGCTTTCACGACGCGGACGGCGTGTGCGTCTCCAACCTCGTCTGCGGCGCGACCTTCTGCACGGGTACGCAGTACTGCGACACGACGAACCCCGCGGGCCCGACGTGCACGGCTTGGCCCTGTCCGAGCCGCAATCAGGTGATCGGCACCACGGGCACATGCTCCGTGACCTGCACTCGAAGCTGCGCGCTCACCGGAGCGTTGGGTAGCTACTGGCCCTATGCGGACGAGGGCGACAACTGCGTCTGCGAGACCCTGGCTGGCTTCTACTTCGACAACGGCGCGTCGGTCCGCGCGCCGGTCGCCTGTGACGCCGACGGGGACGGCTGGGTCCGTACCGAGGTGCGCGCCATTCGCGCCCACACTCCGGTGGACCGGGCGATCGTGGCCAACGAGCGGTGCGAGGTGCGTTCGGCAGGCGCGGTCGAGTTGACCGACGAGTACGGGAACACCTCGCTCGTGGACTCCTGCGAAGAGGGACTCCTTCAGGACCGCGCCCCCGGGACGCCCTGCACCCCGCTGCCGCTGCGCCTCTTCGAGACGAAGCGGAACGACGTGGAGGGCTGGGCGGCGAGCCTCGGGGTGGCGCCGGCGTATGCCGCGGGTGGCCGCCGATTCCGCGCGAGCGAGCTGAACAGCCTGACGAAGGCGTGCGCCAGCGCGCTCGGCGACTACGACGATGACGGGCACGAAGACCTCTCGCAGACTCAACCCAATCCGGTCGACACCGCTCCGCTCGGGGAGGTCTTGCGACTCAGCAGCTTCGCGCACTTCGTGGAGCTGTATCGCACTGGCTGGCGCGCGCCGGTCGCGCCGGGAGGGCTCGGGACGCTGATGATCGCGGAGCGCTCGCGGTGCGAGGCGGCGTTCCCGCTTGGCTATGGCGACG
>CAIUAC010001306.1 GCA_903896985.1 uncultured Sandaracinus sp. | reverse complement strand
CGTCAAACTCACCATTGGTCGGCGCGCCGGCGCGTCAAACTCACCATTGGTCGGCGCGCCAACGCGTCAACGCGTCAAACTCACCATTGGTCGGCGCGCCGGCGCGTCAAGCTCACCATTGGTCGGTCCGCAAGCGCGTCAAACTCAGCGTCGCTCGGCGCGCTCAGTCGACGGCGAACGCGAACAAGTTGCCGCCGTTGCTGACCACGAAGCCGAGGTGTCCGGCGACGGCGCACTCCGCGGTGAAGCCGTGCCCAGACTCGAGCCTCGATAGCTCGGCGCCCGTGTCGAGGGACAGCGCCAGGAAGCCGCCGAGGTTCTCGCCGACGAGGACGACGCCCCGCACGATGGTCGCCGGTCCAGCGGCGCCGCGCACGACCGCGCGCTTCCAGACGTCGCTGTGCTGCTCGGTGTCGAAGCGCACGATGCCCGCGTCGGCTGACGACAGCACGAGCCCGCCGTCGCCCGCCGCAGCGATCGAGACGATGCTCGTCCGGTCCGCGTCCTTCCACACGACGTTGCCGCTGCCCACCGAGAGCTCGTAGAGCCCCGCCGAGAACGACGCGATCCAGAGCCGGTCGCCGACGATGACCGGGGTCGTGTCGACGTCCACGAAGCGCGAGGTGTTGTCGCCGTCCTCCTCCAGGTCGATCGCCGTGTCGCGCTCCCACGCCGCCTGCCCGGTGCCCGCGTCGAGCGAGACGACGAAGCCGTCGGTGAAGCCGACGAAGAGCTTGCCCTCGTGCAGCACGATGCCCGAGTGCCCGGTCAGCGAGAACCCTTGCGGCGCGTCGCGCTTGTAGCGCCACAGCTCCGTGCCGTCCGTGCGCGAGAACGCAACCACGATGTCGCTCGCCGTCACGACGTAGACCGCGTCCGCCGAGAGCGCCGGCGCAGAGCGCATCGGCCCGCCCGCCGACTTCTGCCAGCGCTCCGTGCCGTCAGCAGTGCGCAGCGACGAGACGATGCCCTCCGCGTTGCCGACGTACAGCTCCCCAGCCTCGCCATCGACCACGGGCTGCCCCTCGATGGCGCCGCCGCTGTCATAGCGCCAGAGCTTCCTGCCAGTCGGCGTCAGCGCCCAGAGGCTCCCCGCAGACGAGCCGACGTACACTCGATCGTGCCGCGGATCGAGGGCAGCGACGGCGCGCTCGACCGGCTCGTACGAGCCGCCGAACTCCGGCGTCAGGCGCTCGGTCCAGCGCATATGGACCGGACCTTCGAGCACCCGCGCGCGCGGCGTGCCGCCGATCCAGTCAGTCGGGGCGTCTCCCATGAGCGCCACGCCGCAGCCTGAGCCCGCGGCGAGCCCAAGCCCGACGACCGCTGCGAGCGCCGCACCGGCGACGCTGCGACGCATCACTCGCCCGCCCCCGGAGGCAAGCCGGGAGGCGCGCCGCCGCCAGCGCCGCCCTGGTTCTTCTGCAGGTTCCGCAGGATCTCTTGGATCTGCTCGGGCGTGACGTTCCCGCCGCCCTCGCCGCCGATCTGCACGCCGCCCGGGCCGAACATCGTCCCGTTGCCGGTGCCCTGGGTCGGGCGCTCTACGAGCGACGAGCCGAGCTCCGCGAGCCGCAGCTCCGCCTGTCCGAGCACGTACGGCGAGACCTCCCCAGGCTGGCTCTCGTCCCGGGCCCGCAGGCGCCGCACGAGCTCCTCGAGGAGCGTCTTGGCGCGCGCGTCGGCGTGCGTCCGCAGGTACATCCGCGCGAGGTGGTAGTCGGCGAGATCCTTGTACGCGCCCTCGCCCGCCCGCGACAGCTCGCCGAACTTGGCGATCGCCTG
>CAIUAC010001305.1 GCA_903896985.1 uncultured Sandaracinus sp. | reverse complement strand
GCGCGAGCGCGGCGCCCGCCGTGCCGGTCCCCGCGACGGGCGCGCGCGCGACGCCGCCTCGGCCGCGCGCTGGCAAGGGCAAGCTCTACCGCCTCGGCGCCGAGGGCCGCGCGGAGCTCGTGCTCGCCAACGACGACGGGCACTTCACCTCGGTGCAGCTCGCAGCCGACGGCACCCTCTACGCTGGCTCGGGCAAGGACGGCCGCGTCTACCGCGTGCTCGCCGACGGCTCGACCGCGACGTGGATCGACGTCGACGAGCGGCAGGTGCTCGCCATCGACCTCCTCTCGAGCGATCCGCTCTTCGTCACGGCGGACGTCGCGGCGGTCTACCGCGTCGTGCCCGGCACGCCGGCCAACGCCGAGTGGACGAGCAAGGTGCTCGACGCGGGCTTCCGCTCACGCTTCGGGCAGCTCGACTTCCGCGGCGAGGGCACGCTCTCGCTGATGACGCGCTCGGGCAACACCGAGCGCCCCGACACGACCTGGAGCGAGTGGTCGACCGCCGCGAGCGCGCCCGGCCCGGTGAGGAGCGCCGCCGCCCGCTTTTTGCAGGTGCGCGCGCGCCTCGAGACGAGCGCGTCGGTGCTCCGCAGCGTGACCGCTTATTACCTCCCGCAGAACCAGCGCGCGGTCGTGCGCGACGTCGAGATGGCGGCGCACCGCCCGGCGCCCGCGACGGGAGACGCCGCGGCGTCCGACCTGCCCGCGCCGTCTACGCAGTACCGCGTCACCTGGAAGCTCGACAACGCGGACGGCGATCGCGTGCGCTTCCGGCTCGCCTTCCGCAGCGAGGCGGGCACGCCCGAGCAGAACGCGTGGCGCCCGATCTTGCGCGACAGCGAGGTGCTGACCCGCCTCGAGCACTCCTGGGAGACGAGCGGCGTGCCCGACGGCTGGTATCGGCTCCGCGTCCGCGCGACCGACGAGCTCTCGAACCCGACGCCGTACGCGCTCGAGCACACGGCCGAGTCGGGCCCAGTGCTCGTCGACAACCACGCCCCGCGCCTCGAGGCGCTCACGCAGTCGGGCAACACGCTGCGCGGTCGCGCGGTCGACGACGCCTCGCCGATCGCGAAGCTCGAGCTGAGCGTCGACGGCGGCGAGTGGCGGACGTTCTTCCCCGACGACGATCTGCTCGACACGCGCAGCGAGTCGTTCGCCATCGACCTCGACGCCCTCGCCCTGCCCGCCGGGACGCACATCGTCGTCGTCCGCGCGACCGACAGCGGCGGCAACCCCGTCAGCGCGGACGCCACGGTGCGCGCGAGCACGCCCGCCGGAGCGCCCCCTGCGGCTCCGCAGACGCCCCGCGCGCGCCCCGCGCGCTAGTCCGCGGCGACGCGCCGCGTCAGAAGATCGGCCGGTCGCGCGCGCGTGGAGCGCTCCCTGCCGTGCTACTGTCAGCTTGCTTGAACGACCATCGCCGGACGTGATACAAGGTTCCGCGCCCGACGGCACGGACCTCGGCATCATGGGCGGCAAAACTCAGGAGATAGGCAGGACTATGAACTTCAAGAAGCTGCTCGTGTGTGCGGGTCTCGTCGGTGTGTCGGCGTTCGGTGTGGGCTGTGGAGGCGATGACACGACGCCCGTGACGCCAGACGGCGGCGGCCCGGTGTGCAACGCGGCGGCGCTCATGACGGGCACCACGCACACCTACGTCATCAACCTCCTCTCGATCGCGGGCCCCGAGGGCGACGCGGCTCCCTTCACCTCGGCGGGCTACAACGTCGACCACGACGCGGTCGTCGCGTGCAACAGCCACGTCGTCGGCGAGACGGCTGAGTTCAACGGCCAGGCGCCGGACAACGGCTCGGGCATCGACAACGCGCTCGGCGGCGACCTCGGCGGCCTCGCGAACGACTCCCTCCAGGGCAGCCTCGACGACGGCAGCGTGCTCCTCGTCGTCGAAGTCCGCGGCGTGGACGACACCACGAACGACAGCTGCGTCGGCGTGACGTTCTACATCGGCAAGCTCCAGCCCGGCGTGACCGCGCCGATGGTCGACGGCATGGGCCACCTCGTCGGCGGTCAGACCTTCGACGTCACGACCGACTCGTTCGTCGACGGCGCTGGCGGGACGAACCCGGCCATCCGCTTCGACTCGTCGCGCATCGTCGGCGGCCGCCTCCAGGCGGGCCCGGCGAACTTCCCGCTCGCGCTCAACCTCCTCGGCGCCTCGCTCGCGCTCACGATCAAGGAGGCGCAGATCCGCTTCGACATCTCGCACGAGACCATCTCGGCGGGCGTCCTCGGCGGCTACCTCAACACGCAGGAAGTCATCGACACCGTCAACGGCATCCCGAGCCTCGCGATGTACGCGGACGTCGTCGCCAGCACGCTGACCAGCCTCGCCGACATCGACGAGAACGCCAGCGCGGACAGCTGCGAGGCCGGCTCGATCGCGCTCAAGCTCAGCGGCGTCATGGCGACCCGCGGCAACGTCGTCGCCCCCTGACCTGAGACGAGAGGCTCTGCCTCGACCCTCCGCGCCGGCGACGGCGTAGGGGACCAGCGAACGGGAGTCCCGCAAGGGGCTCCCGTTTTGCTTTCCGTCGCGCGTGAAGCCGGGCCTCGAACGGGGGCTGCACACCGCGGCTCATCGGCCCCGATCTGTGGGCATCTGCGCCAATGCGCGCACCAAAGTGATCCCGAGAACCCAATTGACCGTTGCCACTCGGCATCGGAGCCCCGACAATCAGGCGCTCGGAGGCAGTGAATGGGTATCCCGAGCCCCAGTGGGGGCGCGAAGCAACAGGGTGGCGGCGGTGGCGGACGTCCGCCGGAGCGCCTGATTCCGTTCGGCAAGTACCAGCTGCTCGAGCGCGTCAGCGTCGGCGGTATGGCGGAGGTCTTCAAGGCGAAGAGCTTCGGCATCGAGGGCTTCGAGAAGATCCTCGCGATCAAGCGAATCCTCCCCACGATGGCGGAGGACAACGACTTCATCGAGATGTTCATCGACGAGGCGAAGATCGCCGGTCAGCTGAACCACGCCAACATCTGCCCGATCTACGAGCTCGGGAAGGTCGGCGACTCGCACTACATCGCGATGGAGTTCGTCTGGGGCAAGGACCTGCTCCAGCTGATGAACCGCTTCCGCAAGATGCGAAAGCACATGCAGCCCGCGATGGTCGCGTGGATCGGCGCGAAGGTCTGCGAGGGGCTCGACTACGCCCACAGAAAGCGCGATCGCAACGGCAACCCGATGAACATCATTCATCGGGATATGTCGCCGCAGAACGTCCTCGTCTCGTACGAGGGGCAGGTCAAGGTCATCGACTTCGGCATCGCCAAGGCGGCCGCGCGCACGACCAAGACGCAGGCGGGCGTGCTCAAGGGCAAGTTCGGCTACATGAGCCCGGAGCAGGTGCGCGGGCTGCCTGTCGACGCGCGCAGTGACCTCTTCGCCATCGGCACTTGCTTGCACGAGATGTCGACGGGCGAGCGCCTGTTCCTCGGCGAGAGCGACTTCACGACGCTCGAGAAGGTGCGCAACGCGGACGTGCTGCCGCCGTCGCGCGCGATTCAGGATTTCCCGCCTGAGCTCGAGGCGATCATCATGAAGGCGCTGACGCTCGACGTCGCCGACCGCTGGACGAGCGCGGCGGAGATGCAGGAGGCGCTGCAGCGCTTCCTCGCAGCCCAGAAGCCGCCCTACGGCACCTCGAAGCTCGCCGCATGGATGAAGACCGCCTTCGCCGCGGAGCTCGCGACGGAGAAGGAGCGGATGCAGGCGTATCAGACGGCGCCCGCCGCTGCGCCTGCGCCCGCCGCCCCTCGCCCCGCCGCTCCTCGCCCTGCGGCTGCACCGCCCGCTGCGGTGGCGCTCGGCCCGGACGGTCGCCCGCGCAAGTCGACCGCCCTCGGGCTCGGCGCGGTGCCGGGGCCAAGCCCTGGACCGACGCTGCGACCGCCCTCGGCGAAGACGCCGTCGCCGAACAGCACGGCCGAGATCGACGCGTCCGACCTCGACTCCGTGGACGACGACGGCGCGGACGAGCTCGCCGGCGAGAAGACGATGGTCGGCTCGTCGCTGATGGACGAGATGGACGGCCCGCCGCCGCAGGAGCTGACCGAGCAGCCGACGCAGATCTTCTTCAGCGCCGACGAGCTCGAGGCCGAGTCGATCGAGCCGATCCGGCCGGCGAACGCCACGGGCCCGCGGCCCGCGGTCAACTCGGGCGCCTCGGGGGTCGTCGTCTCGCAGTCCGCGGCGATCGGCTCGTCGCCGCAGCCGATGATGGCCACGCGGCAGCCGGTCTTCGGTGGGGCGTTGCCGCCGCCGAGGGCGTTGCCGCAGGGCGCACAGGCGCAGCCCGGCCAGCCCCAGTTCGGGCAGCCAGCCGCCGCGCAGCAGCAGTCCGGACAGCCGCAGTTCGGCCAGCCACCCGCCGCACAGCAGCCCTACGGGCAGCCCCAGTTCGGCCAGCCACCCGCCGCGCAGCAGCCCTACGGGCAACCTCAGTTCGGCCAGCCCCAGGCGCCGCAACCTGCGTTCGGGCAGCCCCCGGCCGCACAGGCGCAGTTCGGGCAGCCCTCGGCGGGCGTGACCCCCGGCTTCGCGGCGCCTCCCTCGGCGACCGCGCAATACCCCGCACAGCCCGCGAAGCGCGGCTCCTCCGCGGGCAAGATGATCGGCCTCGGCCTCGTGGCCGTCGTGCTGCTCGCGGCGGGCGCGGGGCTCGCGGTCGCGGTGTTCGGTGGAACGCCCGCCGGAACCGTCGAGGTCCACACCGTCCCGACGGTCGCTGGCCAGATCTACGTCGACGGGACCCTGCGAGGGACGGCACCGCTGCGCCTCGACAACGTGCCCATCGGCGAGCACGCGATCGAGGTCCGCGCGGACGGCTACTCGACCGCGGTGCGCAGCGTGACCGTCAGCGACGGCAACAGCGCCATGATGGAGATCGCCATGGTGGCGGCGAGCGCTCCGGCCGTCGCCGCTCAGCCGCTCGTCGCGCTCGCGGTCCCGGCCGCCCCGACGGGCGTCGTCGCTCCGCCCACGCCCGCACCGACG
>CAIUAC010001304.1 GCA_903896985.1 uncultured Sandaracinus sp. | reverse complement strand
TTTGACCGATGGCCGGACATCGTTTGACCGGTGGTCAAACTTGCCCCCGTCAAACTGCCGGCCCGCCCTCGCTTCGGCTTCTTCGCACCCCTCGTCGCTCGACGTCACGTCCCCCGGCGGCGCGTCCCCCGGCGAAGAACGTCGTCGTGCTGCTGATCGACACGCAGCGCGCCGACCGGTTGCAGGCGTTCAACCCGCAGACGCGGGTGCGCACCCCCGAGCTGCTCGCGTTCTCGCAGGAGGCGACGCTCTTCGAGAACGCGCAGGCGCCCGAGAACTGGACCAAGCCCTCGGTCGCCTCCGTGCTCACCTCGCTCTGGCCCGCGACGCACCAGGCCAAGACCGACGCTGCGCGCGTCCCCTCCGGCGCGGTGCTCCTCAGCGAGTCGTACAAAGAGGCCGGCTTCTCGACGGCGAGCTTCATCGCCAACGGCTTCGTCTCGACGTCCTTCGGCTTCGAGCAGGGCTGGGACCACTACACGAATTTCATCCGCGAGAACAAGGACACGCGGGCTGAGACGGTCTTCCAAGCGGCGGGCGATTGGATCGAGCAGCACAAGAGCGAGCGCTTCTTCGTCTACGTCCAGACGATCGATCCGCACGTGCCGTACGACCCGCCCGCCGAGTACCTCAACCTCTACGACGACCGCGAATACACCGGGCAAGTCCTGCCTCGGAACACCGCGGACCTGCTCGAGAAGGCCAAGCGCACCCCGCCCGCGATCACCTTCGACGCGAGCGATATTCGCCGCCTCGCGGGCCTCTACGACGGTGAGGTCAGCTACCACGATCACTGGTTCGGGCAGTTCGTCGCGCGCCTCAAGGCGCTCGGCCTCTACGACGACACGCTGTTCGTCGTCACAGCGGACCACGGCGAAGAGATCAACGACCACGGCTCTTTCGGTCACGGGCACACGGTCTATCAAGAGCTGCTCCATGTGCCGCTGATGTTCCGCTTGCCTGGGCGCGTGCCCGCGGGGCAGCGCGTGTCGCAGACGGTGACCACCGTCGACATCGGGCCGACGGTCTTCGAGGGCACGGGCATCCCGCTCGAGGCGACCGCCGAGGGCCACTCGCTTCAGCCCTACTTCCACGGGCAGGTTCCGGCGATGCCGGCGGTCGCGTTCAGCGACATGCTCGACGACAAGCGCGTCATCCGCGCAGGTCGCTGGAAGCTCGTGCTCCGCGGAGTCAATCCGTCGCTCTTCGACCTCGACACCGATCCGACGGAGATGCACGACCTCGGCACCACGGGGCGCCCCGTCGCGATGCGCTACTGCCGCATCTTGCTCGGGCAGTTCCTCGGCGCGAGGGACCGGCACAGCTGGCTCGACGCCGACCAGACCGTCCACGGCGCGAACCTCCAGCAGGAGAACACCGCGATCGACCCGACGCTGCAGCAGCAGCTCGGCGCGCTCGGCTATGCCGGCGGCGATCAGCACGGCGCGACCCCGACGGCGTGCACCGCCGAGGAGCCCTGCCCGAACCCGAGCCAGCGCTGCGTCGGCGGTCACTGCGTCGCGCCTCCGACGGACTGAGTGCCCGCGCCGATGCGCTCCCTCCTGCCGCAGAGCCGTGACCGCTATCGCCGGTCCCCGCGGCTCGTCGCGGGGGAGGGCGCCTCGAGCGCGACGCTCTACGCAATCTGCTGGGATGAGCGCGGCGAGGCGCTCGTCGCCTACGACGTGGACGCGCTCGCCTCCCTCGGCGCCGAGCGCGAGCTTGTGCGCGTTGAGCGTGTCGTCGCGCTGACGCCCGAGGCTCCGCCCGCACCGAGCGACGACCTCGCCGACGAAGATCGCGCGGTCTGTGGTGCGCATCGCGTGCACGTCGAGCGCAGCGGCGGACGCAGCCGCGTCGTGCATCGCCAAGGCGAGCGCACCACCCTGGTGTGGGAGGCGCGCGGCACGGCTGCTGCGCCCGCCGTCGCAGCGGCGACTCACCCGCAGCACGGCGAGGGCGCCTGGCTCGCGTTCCATCACGACGTGCGCGAGGACACCGGCGCGGTTGATCTGACGAAGTGGATCGCCGTGCGCTTCGTCGACGCCGACGGCCGAGTGTTCGCGCCGAGCGCGCCGATGACCGACCGCGACCGCGATCGCGAGGGCGAGGAGCAAGGCTTCGAATTCCCGTCGCTCGTCGCGCTCCCCGACGGCGCGTGCTTGCTCTTTGGGCGCGGCTCGCACGCGTTTTGGCGGCAGACGCTCGGCACGCTGGGCTGGTCCGCGCGCACGAGGCTGGCCGACAGCAGCTGGGGTTGTCGCGGTCGCCGCGTCAGCGCTGTGCGGCTGGCGTCGGGCGCGGTCCTCACGGCGCGAC
>CAIUAC010001303.1 GCA_903896985.1 uncultured Sandaracinus sp. | reverse complement strand
CGTCATCGCCGACTGCACGGGCGACAACGCGGGCGACTCGGTCGGCCCCTCGGCGGACGGCTTCGAGACCTACGGCGTCACCGGCGTCGCGCTGATCGCCTTCATCCTCCTCGCGGTCGGCGAGCAGACCGACCAGGTCCGCCTCCTCGTGTGGATCTTCATGATCCGCATCGTGATGGTCATCGCGTCCGGGCTCTCGTACCTCGTCAACCAGGCGATCGCGAAGAGCAAGTACGGCAACGCGGTCCGCTTCGACTTCGAGGCGCCCCTCACCGTCCTCGTGTGGCTCACGTCGATCGTCTCGATCGTCGCGACCTTCGCGATCAGCTACCTGCTCATCCCCGAGCTCGGCATGGGCACCTACTGGTGGAAGTTCTCGCTGATCGTGTCCTGCGGCACGCTCGCCGGCGCGCTCATCCCGGAGTTCATCAAGGTCTTCACCTCGACGAAGTCCAAGCACGTCCGTGAGGTCGTCACCGCCTCGAAGGAGGGCGGCGCCTCGCTCAACGTCCTCGCGGGCCTGACCGCCGGCAACTTCAGCGCCTACTGGATGGGCATGGTGTTCGTCGCGCTCATGGGCGGCGCCTACGCCGTCACGCGGATCGACGCGAGCGGTGCAGCCGGCGACCTCCTCAACCCCGCCGCCATCGGCTCCATCATGACGCTCAACGGCATGGACGTGTCGGCGGTCTTCGCCTTCGGTCTCGTGGCGTTCGGCTTCCTCGGCATGGGCCCCGTCACCATCGCGGTCGACTCGTACGGTCCCGTGACGGACAACGCGCAGTCGGTCTACGAGCTCTCGCTGATCGAGTCGGTCCCGAACATCGAGGAAGAGGTCATGAAGGTCGGCGGCTTCAAGCCGAACTTCGAGCTCGCCAAGGAGCTCCTCGAGGAGAACGACGGCGCCGGCAACACCTTCAAGGCGACGGCGAAGCCGGTCCTCATCGGCACCGCGGTCGTCGGCTCCACGACGATGATCTTCTCGATCATCGTCGTGCTCACCGGCCTCGACCCCACCCTGCTCGTGAAGCTCTCGCTCCTTCACCCGCCCTTCCTGCTCGGCCTCATCGCCGGCGGCTCGATGATCTACTGGTTCACCGGCGCGTCGACGCAGGCGGTCTCGACGGGCGCCTACCGCGCGGTCGAGTTCATCAAGGCCAACATCAAGCTCGACGGTGGCGACAAGGCCTCCATCACGGACTCCAAGCGCGTCGTCGAGATCTGCACGCTCTACGCGCAGAAGGGGATGTTCAACATCTTCCTCACGGTGTTCTTCGGGACCCTCGCCTTCGCCTTCCTCGAGTCGTACTTCTTCATCGGCTACCTGATCTCGATCGCGCTCTTCGGCCTCTTCCAGGCGCTCTTCATGGCAAACGCTGGCGGCGCCTGGGACAACGCGAAGAAGATCGTCGAGACCGAGCTGAAGGCCAAGGGCACGCCGCTCCACGATGCGTGCATCGTGGGCGACACGGTCGGCGACCCCTTCAAGGACACCTCCTCGGTCGCGATGAACCCCATCATCAAGTTCACGACCCTCTTCGGCCTCCTGGCCGTCGAGCTCGCGGAGCAGATCTCGATCGCGAACGTCGAGAACGGCGCGATGATCCGCTACGGCATCGCCTTCGTGCTCTTCATCGTGTCGGCGGTCTTCGTGTGGCGCAGCTTCTACGGCATGCGCATCGAGGGCAGCACGGGCGGGACGGGCGCGGCGACGACGGAGAAGCCGGCCGCTGCAGCCTGAGCTGAGCGGTCTCGCCACACGCCTCGGAGGATGACTCCGCGGTGACTGAACGCCTCGGAGGGAGCCCTCCGGGGCGTTTCGCTTTTTGGCATTGCCGGGCGCTGGATCGACCGCGGCTCTTCGATCACAATCGCGCCCGTGGCCACCTCCCTCAGCGTTCTCGTCCCCGTCTACAACGAGCAATATCTGGTCGCGGAGTCGCTCGGTCGGCTGCGCGTGCTCGAGTCGAGCCCGCACCTGTCGCGCCTTCAGGTCATCGTCGTCGACGACTGCTCGAAGGACGGGACCGCCGAGTCGCTCGCGCGCTTTCAGGACGAGGAGCGGCGCCGCATCTCGGACGCGAAGGTGCGCATCGAGTGGGTGTTCCTCCGGCACGAGAAGAACGGCGGCAAGGGCAAGGCGATCCAGACGGCGCTCGTGCGCGCCGACTGCGAGATCACGGTCATTCACGACGCCGACCTCGAGTATCACCCCTCGGACCTGCTGCACGTCGTGCAGGTCTTCGTCGACGAACACGCCGACGCCGTCTTCGGCTCGCGCTTCGCCGGCTCAGCCTCGCGGCGCGTGCTCGACTTCCGACACGAGCTCGGCAATCGGCTGCTGACGACGCTGACGAACCTCGTCACCAACCTGAACCTCACCGACATGGAGACTTGCTACAAGGCCGTGCGCACGACCTTGCTCAAGTCGATCCCGATCGACTCGAACGACTTCCGCCTCGAGCCGGAGCTGACGATCAAGCTCGCCAAGCGGGGCGCGCGCGTGTTCGAGGTGCCGATTCGCTACTCGGGGCGGACGTACCAAGAGGGCAAGAAGATCAACTGGCGCGACGGCTTCAAGGCGCTGGCGGCCATCTCGAAGTACGCCGTGTCGGACGAGGTCTACACGGGGGATGAGTACGGCTCCGCGATGCTCTCGCGGCTGTCGCGCGCGACGCGCTTCAACACCTGGATGGCGGACACGATCCGCGCGTATTGCGGGGAGCGCGTCCTCGAGATCGGCGCGGGCGTCGGCAACCTGACGATGGCGCTGATCCCGCGCACCGAGTACGTCGCGAGCGACATCAACCCGCTCTACCTCGAGACGCTCGACGCGATGCGCGCGGGGCGCCCGTACCTGTCGACGACGTTCTGCGATGTGACGGATCCGAAGTCGTTCCCGAAGAGCGAGGGGAGCTTCGACACGGTCGTCTGCCTCAACGTGATCGAGCACGTCGCGGACGACGTCGGCGCGCTCCGCAACATCGGCAAGGCGCTCGGCGACGGCGGGCGCGCGATCATCCTCGTGCCGCAGGGGCAGTGGAACTTCGGCACGCTCGACGAGGTGCTCGGGCACGTGAAGCGCTACACGCGCGAGACGCTCGGCAAGCTCGCGGAGGACGGCGGCTTCGAGGTCGACGAGATGATCGAGTTCAACCGCGTCGGCACCGCGGCGTGGTTCCTCAACGGCAAGGTGCTCAAGCGCCGGCACTTCGGGCTCTTCCAGGTGCTGACGCTCAACGCGATCACGCCGGTGATGCGCGCGGCGGACCCGTGGTTCCCGCTGCCGCCGCTGTCGCTGATCGCGGTGCTGCGCAAGCCCGCGCGCGCCGTCGAGCGCGCCGACGCGCCGCACGCACGCGCGTGAACCGTCGGAGCCTCGCGCTCTGCGTCGCCGTCGCGACGGTGCTGTCGCTGGCGTTCTGGTTCCCGGCGCTGCGCGCGCTCGACGCGACGGGCCTCGGGGACTGGCAGATGGTCCACCACAACTGGGAGGTGGGCTGGGTCGCGCTCACGCGCTTCGGCGAGTGGCCGCTCTGGGACCCGTATCACTGCGGCGGCGTGACGATGCTCGGCAACCCCGAGTCGCAGCACTTCACGCCGTGGTTCCTCGCGTCGCTGCTCGTCGGCACGACGCTCGGCACCAAGCTGATGCTGCTCGGGCACACGCTCATCGGCTTCGTCGGGATGCTCGCTTATGCGCGGAGCGCCGCGCGCCTCTCGTGGCCCGCGGCTGCGCTCGCCGCGGTCGCGTGGACGTTCTCGGGCTTCTTCGCGTGGCATGGCGCGGGCGGGCACGGGACGTTCCTCGCGTTCGACTATCTGCCGCTCCTCTTGCTCGGCTGGCGGCGCGCGCTCGTCGATGTGCGCGCGGCCGTCGGCGTCGCCGGCCTGCTCGCGCTGACGGTCGCCGAGGGCGGGACGTATCCGCTGCCGTACATGGGGCTCGCGCTCGGGCTGGAGGCGCTGTGGCTGCTGCGCGCGCGGGAGACGCGGCGCGCGTCGGTGGTCGCGGCGACGGTCGTCGGCGTGCTCTTCCCGCTGCTGGCGGCGCTCCGCGTCTTGCCGATCCTCGACGCGCTCCGGCGCTTCCCCCGCGAGATGCTCTCGATCGATCGCATGACCGTCGCGGACCTGCTGGTCGTGCTCACCGAGCGAAAGCACGACTGGCGCTGGCCGGGGCACGAGTTCGTGTGGCCCGAGTACAGCGCGTTCGTCGGCTGGACGGTCGTCGCGCTCGCGGGGCTGTCGCTGCTGCTCGCCCTGCCGCGCTCCGCCCCGGGGCGCACGCGCGCGCGGCGTGAGGCGACGGCTGCGGCTGCGCTCGGCGCGCTCGTCTTCTTCGGGCTCGTGCTCGGCAACGGGCCGCTGCGCCCTTGGCCGCTGCTGCACGCCCTGCCCGTCTTCGACTCGCTGCGCGTGCCGTCGCGCTTCCTCGGCGTCGCCACGTTCTACCTGACGCTCCTCGCCGCGCTCGCGCTCGACCGGCTCGCGACGGCGGGCGCGCCGCGCAGCTGGCGGCGTCGCGCGCTCGTCACGCTCGCGTGGCTCGTCGTGCTCGGCGCGGGCATCGACCTCGCCGCGACGACGCGCCCGATCGTCGATCGCTGGACGGATCGCCCCATCGG
>CAIUAC010001302.1 GCA_903896985.1 uncultured Sandaracinus sp. | reverse complement strand
TCCGGCGCGAGCTTGTCGGGCCGCGGCCCGAGGTGCAGCTCAGGCTCATCGAGGATGATCCAGCCGCCCGGACCTCCGTCGCCGCGATCGAACGGACCATCGAGCGCGCCGCCGAGGCTCGAGGTCACGCGCGAGTGCGCGAGCCGCGGCCGCGGCAATAGGCGCAGCTCCCCGTCGAGGATCGCCGCCGGCGTCCCCTGCGGCAGCGCCTCGTAGGCGGCCTCGACGTCTCGCACGTTCATCACGGCGGGCGGGCGCGCGCGCTCCTTCATAGGCAGGAGTGTAGCGGAGGGCGCGTGAGACGTCTGCATGGGCTCGGGCCTGCGACTCGCCCGCATCCCCGCGCTTCTTGACGCCCTTCCGCGCGCCTGCCGACCATCGCGCATGACCACCTCCACCAAGCAGCGCCTGCTCATCGCCTTCTCGAGCGTCCTCGTCGGCTGCGCCGTCGGCGCCACGATGCCGAGGCTCGCCGCGCAGTCGTTCCCAACGAATCCGTCGGCACAGCGGTGGGAGCAGTTCTGCGAGCGAATTGGCGGACTGAGTGGAGACGGCTCTGCTGCCGCGCGAGAACGACTCAATCAGACACTGGCAGCGCGCGGCAACGAGGGCTTCGAGCTCGTCGCAGCGAGCTTCGAGCAGCGCAACCAGGCGTGGAGTGAGCTCCACGTCTGCTTCAAGCGCCCCCTCGCTCGCTGACCCGCCGCCCTCACTCCCGTCTGTCGCTCCGCGCGCCTCGCGGTGTACCCTGCTGCGCATGGGCATGTTCAGCCGCTTCAACAACGTCATCAAGTCCAACCTCAACTCGCTCGTCGACAAGGCGGAGGACCCCGAGAAGCTGATCGGGCAGACCGTCATCGACATGAAGGACGGGCTGAAGAAGGCGCGGCTCGAGCTGATCACGACCCTCGGCACGGCCAAGCGCCTCGAGAAGAAGGTCGTGGAGCTCGTCGCGGAGGCGAAGTCCTGGGAGGACAAGGCGATCCTCGCGCTCCGCGGCGGCGACGACGCGCTCGCGCGGGAGGCGCTCAAGCGCAAGGGGCGCGCCGAGCGCGACGCACAGGAGGCCGAGAAGCAGGCGGCGAGCGCGGCGACGGCGGCCGACGAGATGAAGGACACGCTCGAGAACGTCGAGCGCAAGATCGACGAGATCGAGAGCCGCAAGACGGCGCTCGCGGCGCAGGTGAGGAAGGCGCGCGACACCAGCAACCCGGGCGGCGGCGGGAGCCGCTTCGGCGAGAGCTCCGCGTTCTCGGACCTCGAGCGCATGGGCGGCCGCATCGAGGTGCTCGAGTCCGAGGTCGAGGCGCACGACGTGCTCGACGACCCGAAGCGCGCCGACGTCGACGCGCGCTTCCGGCGCCTCGAGAAGGAGGCCGGCGGCTCGAAGGTCGACGACGAGCTCTCGGCGCTCAAGCGCAAGCTCGAGGGCAAGTAGGCGCACGCGAGCGTGGAGCGCCTCGTCGTCTGGCTTCGCTGGATCGTCGCCGCGCGCGATGACGCCGAGGAGGCGCGCGCCGCGGCGACGCAGGCGCGCGCGGTCGCCGCGCGGCTCGTCGCGGTCGGCGGCGATGTGCTGACGCAGCTGTCGGGGACGGTCGTCGCGACGTTCGATCCGGCGGACCTCGGCGACGCGCTCGACGCGATGCTCGACCTCGCGGACGACGTCGATCAGGGCGAGTCGCCCGTGCGCCTCTCGCTCGGCTTGGCCATCGGGGAGCTCGGCGAGGACGGCGACCTCACCTTCGGCGCGGCGCTCGATCGCGCGCAGGCGCTCGCGTCGCGCGGGCGGGACGGCGAGATCCTGCTCGACCCGG
>CAIUAC010001301.1 GCA_903896985.1 uncultured Sandaracinus sp. | reverse complement strand
CTCAGAACGCACAACGCGGGAGGTCCTCGACGGGGCGCGCGGCGCACGTATGCTCGCGGCGTCATGCGCCTTTCCAGTGCCTGTGCGGCTTCCGCCCTCCTCCTGCTCGCTGCGCTCGGCGCCTGCGAGTCGCGCGAACCGGCCTTCGAGGCCGAAGCGCCTCGCCGCGACCTCCCGCTGAGCAGCCCGCTCTTTCACCCGCCGCTGCCCCCGCCGCAGCCCCTCGCGGCGCCGAACGAACCGCCCGCGGCGCCGGTCGACCCGCGCCTGCTGCCCGAGGGCGATGGCCTGCCGGCGCGCTCCCCCGCCCACTACGCGGTGCGCCTCGACACGACCAAGGGCGCCGTGCTGATCGACGTCACGCGCGCCTGGGCGCCGCTCGGCGCGGACCGCTTCTACGACCTCGTCCGCCGCGGCGCCTACGACGACAACGCGTTCTTTCGCGCGGTCTCGGGCTTCATGGTGCAGGTCGGCATCCCGGGCGATCCGCGCGTCTCGGCGGCGTGGCGCAGCAAGTACGTCCCCGACGACCCGCCGGTCGAGCACAACACTCGCGGCAGCGTGACCTTCGCGACGAGCGGCGTGAACCAGCGCGTCAATCAGTTCTTCGTCAACCTCGTCGACAACAGCCGCCTCGACCCGATGGGCTTCGCGCCGATCGGCCGCGTGCGTGATATGGCGACCATCGACGCGCTCTACACGGGCTATGGCGAGACCCCGGCGCAGGCGCGCATCCAGCGCGAGGGCAACGCCTACTTGCACGTCGAGTACCCGCTCCTCGACTACATCCGCACGGCGCGCATCGAGCCCTGAGGCGCGGCGCTGTTGACAGTGCGCGCGGGTGCGGGTTACCTGCCACCCGTGCCGCGCAGCCCGAATGCCGTTCGTATCGCGCCGTCGATGCTCAGCGCCGACTTCGGCCGCCTCGCCGAGGAGGTCGCGCTGCTCGAGTCCGCGGGCGCCGACTGGCTGCACCTCGACGTGATGGACGGGCGCTTCGTGCCGAACATCACGATCGGCCCGCTCGTCGTCGCCGCGCTCCGCAAGATCACCAAGCTCCGCCTCGACTGTCACCTGATGATCGTCGAGCCGGAGCGCTACGTCGACGCCTTCGCGGACGCGGGCGCGGACGGCATCACGGTGCACGCCGAGGCCTGCCCGCACCTGCACCGCACGCTGCAGCAGATCCGCGGGCGGGGGAAGCGCGCCGGCGTCTCGCTCAACCCGCACACCCCGGAAGACGGCGTGCGCTACGTCCTCGGCTCGCTCGATCTCGTGCTCGTGATGAGCGTCAACCCGGGCTTCGGCGGGCAGGAGTTCCTCCCCGAGGTGCTGCCGAAGCTCAGCGCGCTCCGCTCGATGATCGACGCGAGCGGCTACGCGATCGACCTCGAGGTCGACGGGGGCGTGAAGCCCGGCACCGCCGCGCGCGTGATGGACGCGGGCGCGGACGCGCTCGTCGCGGGCAACGCCGTCTTCAAGGCCCAAGAGGGCTACGCGGCCGCGATCCGCGCCCTCCGCGAGGACCGCCTATGAGCGATCCGATGCTGACCACGGTGTTCGTCGACGAGCGCGCGACCAAGCGGCGGCTCCGGCGGAGCAAGCTCGTCGTCGCCGCTGGCCCGGACAAGGGCAAGGAATTGCTGGTCGAGCGCGAGCGCGTGACGGTCGGCAGGTCGCTGATCTGCGATCTCGTGCTCGGCGACAAGGCCGTGTCGGGCTCGCACTTCGAGATCGTCGCGAACGAGTCGGGCGTGCTGCTCCGCGACCTCGGCTCGACGAACGGCACCTACTGCGGCGAGCTTCGGGTCAAGGAGGTCTGGCTGAAGCCCGGCACCGTGATCCGCGCCGGGCAGTCGCAGCTCCGCTACGACAGCGCGCAGGGCGACGTCGAGATCGACCTGAGCGTGAAGGAGCGCTTTCACGAGCTGATCGGCAAGAGCGTGAAGATGCGGGAGATCTTCGCGATCCTGGAGAAGGTGGCGCCCACGGATTTGACGGTCCTCGTGCGCGGCGACACCGGCACCGGCAAGGAGCTCGCGGCGCGCGCGATTCACCGCGCCTCGCACCGCGCGAAGAACGCGCTCGTCGTGCAGGACTGCAGCGCGATCCCGCGCGACCTGATCGAGAGCACGCTCTTCGGGCACGAGAAGGGCTCGTTCACGGGCGCCTCGGACCGTCATCGCGGCTGCTTCGAGCAGGCGGACGGCGGCACGATCTTCCTCGACGAGATCGGCGAGCTCGACCTCGCGCTGCAGCCGAAGCTCCTGCGCGTGCTCGAGAACCGCGAGGTCAAGCGCGTCGGCGGGGACCGCGTGATCCCCGTGGACGTGCGCGTGCTCGCGGCGACGAACCGCGATCTGCGGCAGATGGTCAACGCCGGCACCTTCCGCGAGGATCTGTTCTATCGCTTGAGCGTCGTGCAGATCGAGCTGCCGTCGCTGCGCGAGCGGCCCGAGGACATCCCGCTCCTCGTGCGGGCGTTCCTCGACGAGTTCGCGGTGCGCATCGCGCGCGGCGAGAGCCCGCGCAATCTGACCATCGAGCGCGACGCGATGGCGCGCCTCGTCAGCTACGCGTGGCCCGGCAACGTGCGCGAGATGAAGAACACCATCGAGCGCGCCGCGTCCCTCGCGGACGGCGACGAGCTGACGGTCAAGGACCTGCTCCCCTCGAGCGTGAAGACCCCGCCGCAGCCGCTGCCGGGCGGCGCCGCGGAGCAGTTCGTCGAGAGCGAGCTGCCGTTCAAGGAGGCCAAGCAGCGCGTGACCGACGCCTTCGAGGCGGCGTACCTGAAGGCGCTGCTCGACAAGCACGGCGGCAACATCACGCGGAGCGCGAACGCCGCGGGGCTCACGCGCTATCACCTGCGCGAGCTCGCCAAGCGCTACGGGATTCGCGGCGCGACGGAGTGAGCGCGGCGCCTCGCGCTAGGCTGCGCTCTGTGTCCGGTCCGACTCAGCGCGCGCTCGCGGCGGTGGTCGTCATGCTCGTGATGGTGCCCGTCGCCGAGGCGCAGCCTCGCGCGAGCGACGTCAGCGTCGGCAACGACGCGCTCGTGCCGCTCGACCCGGAGGTGCGCTCGATGGAGGTCGTCGAGGACGGCGCGGTCGTGCGCGCAGAGCCTCGCGAGGGCGCGGCGAGGCGAGGCACGATCGTCCTCGGGACGCGCGCGCCGGTGCGCCGACGCGTGCGCGGGACGGGCTGCCCGACCGGCGTGTGGGTCGAGCTCGGGGACGAGGCGTACGTCTGTGAGTCGTCGCTCGCGCCGTCGCGCGCGCTGCCGAGCGGCGTCGCGCAGCCCGCGATGGAGGGCGGCTGGACGCTGCCGTTCTCGTACGCGTTCGTCGGCTTCGACGCGACGCGCGCCTACGCGCGGCCCGAGGACTACGCCGCCGACGACTACCTCGAGGCGTACGGCGAGGGCTTCGGCCTCGCGCTCCGCGGCCGCACGGTGCGCGACGGCACGGGCTTCGTCATCACGCGGAGCGGGCGCTATGTGCCGGAGGACGGCCTGCGCTTCGTGCGCGCGAGCGAGTTCGTCGGCGTCTCGCTCACCGACGGCGCGCCGCTCGACGCGGCCTGGGCGCTCCGCGAGCGCGTCAGCGTGCGGAGCGCGGCGCGCGGCGGCCGAGAATTGCTGCGCTTGCGGCGCCTCGACCGCGTGCGCGTGCTCGCGGAGGAGCGCGGCGCCTGGCGAATCGCGGTGCCGGTGCAGGTCGCCGACGCGAGCGCGCCGAGCGAGGTCATCGGCTACGTCGGCGTGCGCGACCTCGTGCGCGCGCGCGTCACCGCGCGGCCTGCGGAGGTCGGCGCCGAGGAGCGCTGGCTCGATGTGGACACCGCGACGCAGACGCTCGTCGCCTACGAAGGCGATCGTCCCGTCTACGCGACGCTCGTCTCGACGGGGCGCCCTGGGCGCGCGACGGAGACGCCGCTCGGCGTGCACCGCATCTGGGTCAAGCTCGCGACGAGCGACATGGACGATCTCCAGCGCGAGGACGTCGAGCGCAACTACCGCATCGAGGCGGTGCCTTGGGTGCAGTTCTTCGAGCGCTCGAACGGCCTGCACGCGGCGTTCTGGCACGACCGCTACGGCACCAAGCACAGCCACGGCTGCGTGAACCTCTCCGCCCGCGACGCGCGCGCGCTCTTCGACTTCACCGCGCCGCACCTGCCGCCAGGCTGGAGCGCGATCCTGCCGACGGCGCGCGAGCAGGGCTCCGTCGTCCGCGTGCGCTGAGCGCCCACGTTGCCCGCGCGGCGCCGACAGGCGTAGCCTATTCGCCATGTCGCTTCGCCTGCGCTCCTCCCTCGCCGTCCTCTCCGCGCTCCTGCTGCCCGCCGCGCTCACCGCCTGCGGAGACGACGCCGTCGCGCCGCCGGTGCCGGACGGCGGCATCGAGTTCGTCGATCTCGGCGCCGACCCCGACCTCGGACCGCCCGTCGTCGACGGCGGGATTCTGCCGACGACCTCGCCCGGCTATGTGCCCGGTGAGCCCATCAGCGCGAGCGCGGGCGCGTGGACCTGGGTCGATTTCCCCGACTCCAAGTGCCAGAACGGCACCCCCACCGGGCTCGGCATCAACCTGAGCCCGACGGGCTCCGATCGCCTCGTCATCTACCTCGAGGGCGGCGGCGCCTGCTTCAACGAGGTCACCTGCGCGACGGTGGCGAACCCCGACGGCTTCAGCCGCTCGAGCTTCGCGGGCGGGCCGAACGGGGGCATCTTCCGCCGCAGCGACGCGACGAATCCCTTCCGCGACTGGAACATGGTCTATGTGCCGTATTGCACTGGCGACATCTTCGCGGGGAACAACCCGCTTCCGCAGACGATCGGCGGAGTCGAGAAGGTGTTCCTCGGCTACGTCAACATGGGTCAATTCCTCGATCGCGTGGTGCCGACTTTCCCCTCCGCGTCGATGGTCGTGCTGACGGGCGAGAGCGCCGGCGGCTTCGGCTCTTCGTACAACTACGAGCGCACGCAGCGGGCGTTTGGCGACATCCCCGTGCACCTGCTCGACGACTCCGGTCCGATCATGTCCCCGACGTATCTGCACGAGTGTATGCAGGACATCCTGCGCGACACCTGGAACCTGAATGCCACGCTGCCGACGGAGTGCACGGACTGCTTCACGCGCGGCACGGGGTTGTCTGCGGCGCTGCCTTGGGTGATCGCGCAACACCCGGACCGCCGCTTCGCCCTGATCTCTTCGACCCGCGACTCGGTCATCCGCTTCTTCATGGGCTTTGGGATGAGCGCCGACTGCAGCCTCGCCGACAACTTCCCGAGCGGGCAATACACCGCGGGCTTGCTCGAGCTACGCGACGTGACGCTCGGCGGCGCGAGCAACTTCCACACTTGGTACATCGACGCAGGCGATCACACCTGGCTCAACCGCGCGCCCGCCGACTACATCCCTCCGGGTACGCCGCCCGTGCCGCTGCGCGACTTCGTGCAGCAGTTCATCGATGGTGACGCCGCGTGGTCCAACGTCGGCCCCTGACTCCCACCCACAGAACGGGCGCACTCATGCTCACCGACGGCTCTCCCTTCCTCTGTCTACTGCCCCTCTTCGCGTTGGTCGTGCTCCTCGGGATGCGTGGCTTTCGCACGGTGCAGCAGTACCAAGTGGGTGTCCTGTTTCGCTTCGGGCGCGTCATCGGGACGCGTGAACCGGGGCTGACCTGGGTGATTCCGGGCGTCGATCAGCTCCGCAAGGTCACGACTCAGATCGTCACTCTGCCGATTCCGTCGCAGAAGCTCATCACGCGCGACAACGTGTCGATCGACGTCGCGGCGGTCGCGTACTTCCGCGTGACAGACCCGGTCAAGAGCCTGGTCGCGATTCAAGACCTGGTGTCGGCGGTCGGACAGATCGCGCAGACGACGGTGCGCAACACCATCGGTCAGTTCACGCTCGATCACGTGCTCAGCGACATGGTGACCATCAACAGTCGCCTCAAAGAGAGCATCGACGTGCAGACCGAGGTCTGGGGCGCCGTCGTGACGCTCGTGGAACTCAAGGACATCACGCTCCCGGACAGCATGCAGCGCGCGATGGCGAAGGAGGCCGAGGCCGAGCGCGAGAAGCGCGCGAAGGTGATCGCGGCGGAGGGCGAGTTCCTCGCCGCCGAGCGCCTCGGGCAGGCCGCCGACATCATGCAGGCGCACCCGATCGCGCTGCAGCTGCGCAACCTGCAGACGCTCCTCGAGATCTCGGTGGAGAAGAACTCGACCATCATCTTCCCGAGCAATTTCTTCACCTCCATCGCCGACGTGCAGCGCTTCATGGGCTCGGAGCGCGCGAGCGGCGACGTCGCGCCGCGCATCGAGAAGTGACGCGACCATGAGTGACGCCGAGGAGACGCGCGTCGAGCGCGACGACGAGACGCACGACGACGGCGACGAGGGCACGGCGGGCGTCGTCGTGCCGTGGGAGCGCCTGAGCCCGGCGGCGCTGCGCGGCGTGATCGAGGAGTTCATCACGCGCGAGGGCACGGAGTACGGCGCGGACGACGTCGCCCTGGAGCGCAAGCTCGCGCAGGTGCAGCGGCAGCTCGAGAGCGCGGAGGTCGTCGTGCTCTTCGACGCGCGCGCGGAGACGGTGAACTTGGTGCGTGCGGCGGAGTTGCCGAAGCCCTAGGTTCGCGCGAATGGCTTCCGCTGGACACGAGACGGTCTTGAAGATGCTCAAGGCGGCGCTGCCGCCCGGGCGCGCGATGCCGACGCCGAAGCAGGTGCGCGCGCTCCTCGACGCGCTCGGTGCGCCGGCGCCGCGCGGCGTCGCGGTGCGCAAGCTCGAGGTCGGTGGGCTCGAGGCAGAGTGGCTCGTGCCCGACGGCGCGCCGAGCGACGCGCGCATCGTGTACCTGCATGGAGGCGGCTACGTCGCGGGGTCGCGCGTCTCGCATCGCAGCCTCGTCGGGCGCATCGCGCGCGCGGCGCGGCTTCCGGCGCTGCTCGTCGACTATCGCCTCGCGCCGGAGCATCCGTTTCCTGCCGCGCTCGAGGACGCGCTCGACACGCTGCGCTTCGCGCACGAGCACGCGCCGGATGGTGCGCGCAGCGAGGCGAGGCGGCTGTTTCTGTGCGGAGACTCGGCCGGCGGCGGGCTCGCGCTCTCTGCGGCGCTCCTCGCGCGCGACGAGGGCGAGGTGCCGAGTCACGCGATCGCGACGATGAGCGCGTGG
>CAIUAC010001300.1 GCA_903896985.1 uncultured Sandaracinus sp. | reverse complement strand
CTCGAGGCGCAGCACGGCGCCCACGGGCGCGTCGGTGCTCGACTTCGAGGCGAGCGGAACGCCATCGAGCGTGTCGCGCCCGGGCTGCCCCGCGGCGCCGCCCTCGAGCCCCCAAGGCGCGCGCGCGCGGCGCTCAGCGAGCAGCGAGACGCGCAGCGGGCGCAGCAGCTCGAGCTCGCGCACGAGTCCGTCCCCGCCGCGATGTTCACCCGCGCCGCCTGAGCCGCGGCGCACGGAGAACTCGCGCACGCGCACCGGGAAGCGCGCCTCGAGGACCTCCGGATCGGTGATGCGCGTGTTGGTCATGTGCGTGTGCACGGCGCTCGCTCCGTCCCGCGCGCGCGTCGCGCCCGCGCCGCCGCCGAGCGTCTCGTAGTAGCCGAACGACGCGTCGCCGAAGGTCAGGTTGTTCATCGTGCCTTGGCTCGCCGCCGCGAGCCCGAGCGCGCCGAGCAGCACATCGACGACCCGCTGCGCCGTCTCGACGTTGCCCGCCGCGACGGCGCGCTCGGGCCCGGGATCGAGCAGGGAGCGCGGCGGCACGCGCAGGTCGACCGGGCGCAGGCAGCCGCCGTTGAGGGGGATGGGCACGCCGACCAAGCAGCGGAGCACGTACAACACCGCTGCGACCGTGACGGCGCGCGGCGCGTTCAGGTTGCCGGGCAGCTCCGCGCCGGTGCCCTCGAAGTCGATGCGCAGCGTGCCGTCGTCGCGCGCCTCGACCTCGACGACGATCGGCGTGCCGTCGTCGAGCGCGTCGGCGAAGCGTCGGCGCCCCCGCGGCAGCGATCGAATTGCCTCCGCGACCCGGAGCGCGGCGTCGTCCTGCACGTGCGCCATGTACGCCGTGATCTGCGCAGCGCCGTGTCGCGCGCACGCCTCGAGCACGAGCCGCGCGCCCGTGCGGTTGGCCGCGATCTGCGCCTCGAGGTCGGCGAGGTTCTCGGCGGGGCGTCGCGCGGGATAGGGACCGCTCGCGAGCACCGACAGCACGAGCGCGCGGTCGAGCGCGCCGTCGCGCACGATGCGCAGCGCGCGAAAGACGACGCCCTCCTCGGCGAGCGTGCGCGCGTCCGGCGGCATCGAGCCCGGCGTCGTGCCGCCGACGTCCGCGTGATGCCCGCGGCTCGCGACGAAGCAGCGCAGCGCGCCCGCGGCGTCGTGCACGGGCGTGACGACGGTGAGATCCGGCAGATGCGAGCCGCCGCCCGCGGGGTCGTTGGTCACGTACACATCGCCCGGCTCGGGCGCGGGATGCGCGGCGAACACGGCGCGCACGGACTCGCTCATCGCGCCGAGGTGCACCGGGATGTGCGGCGCGTTGACGACGAGCCCGCCGCCCGCGTCGAACACCGCGCACGAGTAGTCGCGCCGCTCGCGGATGTTCGTCGAGAGCGCCGTGCGCCCGAGCACGACGCCCATCTGCTCGGCGATCGACGTGAACAAGTTCGAGAAGACCGCGAGCTCCACCGGGTCGGGCGCGGCGCTCGGCCCCGGCGCGCCCGGAGCCTCGCGCGCTGCGTCCGCTGCCGCGAGGCGGTCGAGGAGGATCACGCCCGCGTCGTCGACCGACAGCTCGAAGCCCGGGTCCACGCACAGCGTCGAGGTCGCCTCGAGCACGAGCGCCGGCCCGACCAAGCGCGCGCCCGCGCCGAGCGACTCCCGCAAGAACACCGGCACCTCCTCGTGGAAGCGCCCGTCGGCGAAGAGCCGCGTCGTGCGCAGCGGCACCGGCGCGCCGACCGCGGCGGCGACGCGCGGCAGCGTGACCGGCGGCGACGACGCGACCGCCTCGACGCGCACCGCGACGAGCTCGATGGCGTGCCCGGGGCGCGCGTAGCCGAGCTCGCGGCGATGCTCCGCCTCGAACGCCCCGGCGAGCCGCGCGCAGGCGCTATCCGAATCGGCCGCGGAGTCCGCGCCGGAGCCAGCAGCGGCGTCGAGCGGCAGGGTCAGCGCGGCCTCCGTTCCCGCGTAGCGGAGATCGACGCGCGAGACGATGCGGACGCGCGCGTCCTCCGCCCCATCGGCGGCGAGCGCGGCG
>CAIUAC010001299.1 GCA_903896985.1 uncultured Sandaracinus sp. | reverse complement strand
CGCGGTCCGCGAGTGGCGAGTCAGTACGTCCACCGCAAACACCCGCTGCAGCAACCAACTCTGCCGTCCGCACGCGCCGCGCAGCTCGAGCCGCGCAGCGCCTGAACAACCAAGTCCGCCTCACCCGATCGACGGGCAAGTCACATCGATCGCCGTCGCGGAGTCGTTGCTCGTGTCGCACTGGTGCACGTCGTCGCGGGGCGTATCGGTCGCGTCGTTGAGGACGGCCTCGAAGCGGAAGGTCGTCGTCGCCATGCCGACGGGGACGACGAAGCCCGGTGTGAGCGTGACGACCTCGCTCTCGCCGGGGAGGAGCGCGCGGGTCGTGGTCACTCGCCCGACGCGCACGCGCGTGCCGCTCGTCACGTCGTAGAAGGTGACGGGCATCCCGGCGGGGGCGCCGGCGGCGCCGCGGTTGACGACGCGGACGGATAGCGCGAGCGAGGTCGGGCACGCGCGCGTCGACGCGCTGAGGTCGGTGAGCGTGAGATCCGGCGCGTCGAAGAGGCCGTCGGGCTGCACGTTTTGCCTGAAATTATTGAGGCGCGGGACGGTCCAGTTGCGCGCCTCGGTGCGCGGGATGGTGCCGTCTTCGTTCACGTTGGTGACGTGATAGGTGTGCTGGTTCCAGATGCGGCGCGTGCGCACCCACTCGTTGCGCGGGTGCCCGAAGACGTAGATGCCGGTGCCGCTCGGCGTGCCGTCGAGGCAGCCGAAGGCGTAGTTGTTGGCCATCAGCACGACCTCGGCGTGGTCGTCGTTGTCGACGTCCACGATGAGCGGATACTCCCGCAGCGTGCCGCTCGTGTTGCACCGCGAGTAGAGCTCGGTGCCGTCGGGCCCGCTGTAGATGCGGAACTGCCGCTCGTCGTTGTAGGCGACCTCGGCGACGCCGTCGCCCTCGAAGTCGAACACGCTCGAGCCGGTGACGCGCGAGGAGCGGTCGGTGGTGACGTGGTACCAGAGGCGCGTGCCGTCGTGGTTGAAGATGACGTAGGCGAAGCCGCCCGCGAACGCGACCTCCGGCTCGGGGTCGGAGTCGAAGTTCGCGATGGTCGGCGGTCCGCCGCCGCGACCGAGGCCGGTGTCGGCCGCGACGTCTGCGGCGACGGTCGCGTCGTCGAGCGGGTTGATGTCGATGGGGCCCCAGACGTCGGCGCCGGTCGCGGCGTCGAGGGCGCGGATCGCGTGATCGCCGGAGGTCACGGTGACGAGCTCCGCGTCGCCGTCGAGGTCGAGGTCACCGATGGCGACCTGCCCGCCGCTCGGCACCGCGGCGCCGAGCGCGCCCGCCGCGCGGCGGTCCCAGACGGCGCTGCCGTCGAGGCGGAAGACGACCGAGGAGCTCGCGATCTCGAGCGTCCCGTCCCCGTCGACGTCGACGAGCGTGACGTAGGCGCCGGTCACGGCGGGGTCGTCGACGAGCGTGCGGACGATGGTGCCGTCGGCGTGCATCACGACGAAGCGCACGACGATCTCGGGGACGCCGTCGTTGTCCAGGTCGCCGATCGCCGGCGCGTCGAAGCCGCACGGCACGGTCGGGAACTCGCGCAGGAGCGTGCCGTCCGCGCGGATGATCAGGACGTGGCCAGCGGTCGCGGGGCGCGTGCTCGCGCTGCAGGCGACGATCTCGGGGCCGGGCGAGGTGGGGTCGACGTCGCCGACCGCGACCTCGCCGCCGGGCGTCGTGCGGTAGCCGGGGTCGAGCGAGGGCAGCGGCCAGAGGCGCGCGCCGTCGGAGCCGCGCACCGCGCGCAGGATGCCGTTGCCCCAGTAGTCGGCCCCCGTGAAGGTGTGAAAGACGACGTCGGGGATGTCGTTCTGATCGATGAGTCCGTCGCCGTTGTCGTCGTCGAGGTTGGCGACCATCGGCGCCATCATCACCTGCGCGTGCGTCGGGAAGACCTCCGCGTCGCCGGTCCAGTGCCACTTCTCGTTCAGCTCGAGCGGGCCGACGGGCGGGCGGTACTCGCACATCGTGCCGGTCGCGCGCGGCAGGCAGCGCAGCGCCGTCGGCTCGCAGTAGAGGCCGTCGGCGCAGTCGCGCGTCGACGCGCACGCGGGGCCGGGCGTCGTGCACGCGCCGAGGTAGCAGAGGTCGCCGGTCGCGCAGCAGACGGTGTCGGCGCCGGCGCCGCAGGAGGCGCGCGTGGCGCCGCAGTCGAGCACGCAGCGG
>CAIUAC010001298.1 GCA_903896985.1 uncultured Sandaracinus sp. | reverse complement strand
CCGTCGATGCGCGCCTGGTCGATGCCGACACACTCGGCACCGTCGATCTCAGCGCCTCCGATGCCGTCGTGCTCGCCGGCGTCGTCCCGAGCAGCGCGGTCACGGCGCACGCGCTTCAGGCGTTCGTCACGCGCGGCGGCGGGCTCGTCGTCGCGGGCGCGGAGTCCCTCGACGCGCGCGCCCTCGAGAACGCGCTCGGCCCGGTGCTGCCGGCCCGTCCGCAAGGCGTCGCGCCAGCCGCCTCGACGCTTGGGCTGCGCTCCGGCACGACCCCGAGCGCGCTCTCGGATCTCTCCGGGCTCGGCGGGACGCTCATCCGCACGCGGCTCCTGCTCGAGGCCCCGCGCGGCGGCGCCGACGTGCCGCTCGTGTTCACCGACGGCGCGCCCGCGCTCGTCGTGGGACGTGCGGGCGCTGGGCGGGTCGCGCTCGTCGCGACTTCGCTCGACGAGAGCTGGAGCGATCTGCCGCTCCGCCCTGGCTTCTTGCCGCTCATCGCGCGGCTCCTGCGCGAGGTCGCGCCCACGGTGCGCGGCCCTGAACATCCTATTTTTCCTGGAGAAACGCTGCCTCTCGCGCTGCCACCCGGGGCGTCGAGGCTCGTCGTCACCCGCCCCGACGGCGAGCGCGAGTCCTTCGACGGCACGAGCCCGCCGGTCGTTCGCGCAACCTCCCTCGCCGGGGCGTATCGCGTCGAGGTCGCCGACCGTGGCGGCACGCTCCGCGAGGCCCCCCGCCTCGCGTTCGTGGTCGCTGCCCCCGCGAGCGAGAGCGATCTAGCGCCTGGCCCGGCTCCCGCAGGGCGCAGTTCGCACGGCGAAGCGCGCGCTGGCGCGACTCGCGTGAAGCGTTCGCTCGCACCGTGGCTCTTCCTCGCGGTCGGCCTGCTCGCGGTGGCAGAGGGCGCGCTGCGCCTTCGCTGGCGACGCGCACCGCCGAAGGCGTGACCGTCAGGACGGGGGCGCCACAGGAACGGCTGGCAGCAACACCGTGAACACGGCCCCGCTACCCGCAGCCGGTGGCGGCAGCACCGCCCCTCGATGCTTGCGCACGATCGCGAGACAGAGCGGCAACCCGAGCCCCCGCCCGCGGACCGAGCCCCGCGGCTTGGTGCTGAAATAGGAGTCGAAGATCCGCGGCAGGAGCTCGACCGAGACGCCAGGCCCGGTGTCGCTGAAGGTCAGCTGCACGTACCGCCCCGCGGCCAACCGGGGCACGTCACCCTCCGCGAGGTCCCGCGCCGTCACGGCGACGGACAGCACTCCCGCGTGCGCCATCGCCTCACGCGCGTTGAGCGCGAGCTCCCCAAACGCCCGAGCGAGCAGCGCGACGTCCTGCGCGACCGCTGGCAAGTCCTCCTCGAGCTCGAGATGGAGCGTCGTCTCGCTGCCCTCGAGCGCCGTGGCGACCGCCGCCCTGAGCGTGGGAGCGATCGGCTCGATGTGGAGCGCCGCAAACCAGCCCCCTGACAGCGTCAACAGCCGAGCCCCTAGCTCAGCGGCTTGCTCAGCTGCCGCGCGCGCATCGCCGATCAGCTCGTGCAGCTCGGAACCTCGTGCGGTGAGCGGGGACGCGAGGTGCACGTTGACGAGCAGGCTCTGGAGCAGGTTGTTGAAGTCGTGCGCCATGCCGCCGGCGAGCATGTCGAGCGCCTCCCGCTCGTGCGAGCGCACCGCGTCGATCTCGCGCTGCCGCTCGCGCGCGAGCATCGCCTCGCCCCGCAGCCGACGCGCGCACGCCAAGAGCACGGTATCCAGCTTGTCGATGCTGATTGGCTTGGTGACGTACTTGTCCACGCCGACGTCGATGGCGCGCTGCAGGTAGTTCACCTGCTCGAAGGCGGTCGTCACCACGATGGGCACGTGCAGGTCGAGAACACGGATTCCCTCTGCCATCGAGAGCCCGTCGAGCTTCGGCATGGCGATGTCGGTGATGACGAGCGCGGGGCGCTCCTCCCGAAAGCGCTCGAGCCCCTCGGCCCCGTCGGCTGCCTCGAGCAAATAGCCCACGCGCCGACGCAACAGGCGCCCTACCAGTTTGCGCGTGACGGCGTCGTCCTCGACGTAGAGCACCGTCAGGGTCGCAAGCCAGGCACGGTCGGGGTCTGCGAGAGTCTCTTGGGACATGGGGACCGCAAGCCGGTGCGAAGGGTGACGGAGAAGGCGTCGGCGTACGCCGCGGTCAATACGGGCCCAGCTTCGCACAATCCCGGACATCTTCCAGGTCCGTCGCAAAAAGACGACTAACGGGCCGCCTCCGCCCCGCTGACCGCCGTCAGCCCGGCGCGGGCAGTCGCATCCTCAGGGCTCACGGCGAGCACCGAGCGGAACGTCGCCGCCGCCTCTTCACGTCGCCCGCGCCGCGCCTGACACCACGCGATCCCGGTGATCACCTCGAGGTCGCCCGGGTAGCGGCGGCTGACCGCGCGATACGTCTGCTCCGACTCCTCGAAGCGCCCGAGTCCGAAGAGCGCGAACGCGAGGCGGCGCCCCGCGAGGTAGTTGTCGGCGTCCCGCACCAGCACGGCGCGCGCGCGCGTCTCAGCCTCCGCCCAGCGCCGCTGCGCGAGGAGCGGCAGCAGCTCGCCGAGCGGCGCCTCGAGCGACTCGGGCGCCAGCGTCGCCGCTTGGCGATACGCGGTGACCGCCGCGTCGTAGCGCCCCACCTGATAGAGCAGCCACGCGCGCCGCAGGGCGAAGAGGTAGGTGCTGCGCTCGTTCTCGGGCAGCGACTCGAGCGCCTCGAGCGCGCCCGCCGAGTTGCCCGCCGTCTCGAGCGAATACGAGCGCGCCCAGACCTCCGGGCTCGCGTACGCGACGCTCGAGCCCGCGAGCAACACCACCGCGACCACGACGGACGACACGACGACTCTAACGTTGGACATGGGCAGTACCTCCAGTGAGCGCGGGTATGGGCGCGCGCACCGCAGCGCGCGTCGGGTTGGGGTCGACCTCGATCACCGTCTCGCGGCTCCGCACGCGCACTTGCGCGCGCACGAGGCCCGCCTGCGCCGTCAGGTGCGCGGTCGTCGCGACGAGCGGCTGACCGCCTCGGAGCAGCGCGCGCGAGCGTCCTTCGACGACCCAGGCCTCGCCGCGACGCTGCGCCGAATAGGCCATCTCGAGCGCCGCGGGCGCACCGAACGGCGACGCGAGATCGAACAGCGGGCGGAGCCACACAGGCAGGAACTCTCGGAGCGGAAGCCGATCCGTCCACGCGAGCGCGTCCTCGACGTCGAACGGCACGCGCGAGAGCGCCAGGCGCAGCAGGTGCAGCACCGAGCCATCCGGACCGATCACGTCGTGCACCGTGAACGCGCTCGCCGTGGGCTCGTAGTAGAGCGTCGCGCTCCTGTCGGAGCTCCGCAGGCTGTGCCGCCCCAGCAGATCGAGGTCCGCGACGACGGTCTCGATGCGCACGCCCCGCGGACCACGCAGAGAGAAGCGCAGCTCGCGCTCGTACGCGAACCGCAGCATCGCCGCGCGCTCGAGGTCGGGCTCGATCGGGCGCAGTTGCTCTCCGCGCTTCGGCACGCACACCGCCTGCAACCGCGGCGTCTCGACGCCGCAGAGCACGACGTCGTGCAGCGCGATCGGCAGCGTCGCCTCGCCGAGCCGTGGGGTCGCTTGGAGCTGCAGGTGCAGATGCGGCGTCGCCGAGCGCCCCGAGTTGCCGCAGAGCCCGAGCAGCTCGCCCTGCGCGAGGTGCTGCCCCTCCCGCACAGCGATGGTGCCGGGCGCGAGGTGCGCGACGCACGAGTAGAGCCCGGGCGCGTGATACACGATCACCGCATTTCCCCAGTTATCCTCCAGCTCCAGCTCGCCGACGGCGTTGTCCTTCACGCCGTCCACGACGCGCGACACGGTCCCGGCGGCGGGCGCGAGCACGGGCAGGCGATAGCAGTAGTAGTCAGTGAGCTGCGCGCCCGAGTCACGGTGCGCGCGCCCGTCGTCGTCGAGCACCTCGAAGTCGAGCGCGTGCCGCCAAGCGCCCTCGTGCGTGACGCCGCCCGACACACCCTGCGAGCACGCCCAACGCCCGCGAAACGGCGGCGCAAAGCGCAGCCCGCTCATCGCGCCGAAGCGCTCGGTGCGCCCGCGAAAGTACGCGAGGTTCTGCTCCGGCGTCCCCGGCACGAAGTCGACGAGGTGCGGCGCGCCGTTCGAGAGGCGCTGCCGCGCGGCGTGCAGCGCGAGCAGGACCGTGAGGTTGAAGGGCGCGATCAGCGCGGGGAGCGCGCCGTGCCGCGCGCCGAAGCGGGCGAACCATGCGACCTCGAGCAGCGCGCAGACGAGCACCGCGACGACCGCCACGAGGTACGCGCGCACGCTCGGGACGAACCACACGCCGCCGAGCGCGGTCGCGACGAGCATCCCGTTGAGCGCGAGACCGAGCAGCAGCGCGTCGTCGTGCGTGCCGAGCACCGAGCGCGCGAGCGCGTACGCGACGGCGAAGCCGAGCCCCGACAGAAACAGCGCGATGCGGCTGTGCAGCGCGAGCGCGACGAGCACGAGCGCGCCCGCGTCGACCCGCGGGAGAAACAGCAGCGCCCCGAGCGCCCGGACGTAGAGGCGCGCCCACTCCGGCAAGGCTTGGGCGAGCGGCCCCACGGCGACCGATTGCGCTTCGTGCCCCGCCTGCACCAAGCCGAGCGCGCTCACGAGCAGATAGAACGCCGCGAGGAACGGCAGCGTCAGCGCCGGCAGCGTGAGCGCGGCGCGAAGCGAGGCGGTGAGCACGACCGAGACGAGCACCGCGACGCCCGCGAGCAGCCACGCGCCGAGCGACGCCGACGGCGAGATCACCGCCGCTGCCCCCAGCCCCACGAGCAGCGCGCTGTAGCTGTGCTGCCCCGCGTCGGTCGCCTCGGGCGCGAGGCGAAGCAGGCGCGCGAGCACGATGGCGAGCAAGACCGCCCCGAGCCCCGCGACGAAGAACCGCGGCACCACCGCCGTCGCCAGCAGCAACGCCGCGCCGACCAGCCTGCTCCTCGAGAACAGCAACTGCGCGTAGGTCAGCACGACGGCATCAGCCGTCGTCGCCAGGCGGACGCCCCACCGCGCGAGCCCAGCGCCGCGCGCGGTCGAGGCGTCCATCGGGCTCAGAACCACGGGGGCACCTGTTCCGGCCCGAGGACGGTCTCGAGCGTCTCTGCCTTGCGGATGATGGCGTGCTCACCGCTCGCGCTGACCATCACGACCGCGGGGCGATACGTGATGAACTGCATCCACTGCGTGACGTTGTAGGCACCGACGTTGCGCACCACGAGTCGGTCCCCGACGTGCATCGGCGGGAACGCGATGGTGTCGCGCACGACGTCGATGTTCATGCAGAGCGGCCCGTACATCACCGTCGGCTCCGAGAGCCCGCCAAACGGCTGCGCGGGCACGATGTCGTGCTCGTACCAATACGACGTGAAGAGGAGGTTCACGCCGGCATCGATCACGAGCCCGCGCTGTCCGTCCGGCATACGCTTGTTCGCGATGACCGTCGTCACCATCGAGCCCGCGTCATCGACGAGCGCGCGCCCCGTCTCGAGCACGATCATCGGCTCCTGCCCGGGCGGATACTCGAGCCCCGCCATGCCCTCGGCGCACGCCTCGGCGTAGCGATCGAACGAAGGCGAGGTCTGCTCGCCGGGGAGGTACTGCGCCTTCAGCTTGCTGTGCGAGGGGAAGCCGCCGCCGATGTCGAGGAACGACAGCACGAGCCCATGCGCCTGCCGCAGGTCGTTCGCGAGCGCGGTGAGCTTCGCCGCCTGATCGCGATACGCGCGCGGATCGAGGATGCAGGTGCCGAGATGGCAGTGCAGGCCCGCGAGGGTGAGCTTGCCCCCCGCGATGATGCGCGCCGCAGCGGTGCGCGCCTGACCGCTCTCGTAGTTGAAGCCAAAGCGGCTCCACGCCGGGATCGCCTCGACCGCGAGGTTCACGCGAATCGCGACCTTCGGCTTGATGCCGAGCTCCTCGGCGAGGCGCTCGAGCAGCGCGAGCTCGTCGAAGTTGTCGAGGTGGATGATCGTCCCCTCGGGCACGACCCGCCGCAGCACCTCCTCGGTCTTGAGCGGACCGTTGAAGTGAATGTGGTCGCCCGGGATCCCGAGGTGCCGCGCCTTCTCCCACTCGAACACTGAGACCACCTCCGCCCAGGCGCCCTCGCGGTGGAACGTCGTGCAGATCGCGTCGAGGTAATTCGTCTTGTAGGACCAGGCGATGCGCACGCGGGCGAAGCGCCGCGCGAACGCGTCCCGGAGCTCGCGATAGCGCGCCACGAGCGTCTTCTGCGAGAACACGAAGAGCGGCGAGCCGTACTTCTCGACGAGCTCCTCGACGCGCACGCCGGCGATGTGCGTCTGCGGCTCCATCGCGCGCACTCGAGAGAATTTGTTCATCGCGCCGACCTGATGGCGCGTGAGCACGGGGCGTTCGTAGGCGACGGTACTCATGGGCTGACTCCTTGTGAGCGAACGACCTCGCCCGAGGTGCTGATGCGCGCGAAGCCTGCGATGTCGGTGATTTGATCGAGCGCGATGCGCACGAACATCGTGCCCACGCGGTAGTCGCTCAGCGGGGTCACAGGGAGCCCGGCGGCCAGCTGAGCGACGGCGAACGGCAGGTTCATCCCGGCGCCGGCCGACAGGTAGACCCAAGCAGGAAAGCGCGGGTTGACCTCGAGGACGTGGTGCCCGCCCTTCGGATCACGGATGGTCTCGAGCTCACATGGGCCGCGCCACCGAGTGACGCGCATGAACGT
>CAIUAC010001297.1 GCA_903896985.1 uncultured Sandaracinus sp. | reverse complement strand
CGCTCCGGCGCCTCGGCGGCGATGGGGCGCGCTCGCTCGTCGCGCGCGCCGTCGTCGACGTGCCCGCCGTCAGCGACGACGGGCGCCTCCTCGCCTACGTCACGCACGATGGCGCGCTCGCCTACGCGGTGCGGCTGATCGACGCGCAGGGCACGCGCACGCTCGCGCACGACGTCCCCAGCGCCGGCGCGCTGCGCTTCTCGCCCGACGCGCGCACGCTCGTCTTCGTCGGGCGCTCGGCGGGCGGCGTCGCGGGGCTGCACGCGCTCGACGCCTCGCGGGAGAACGCGCCGCGCTGCCTGACGAACTGCGACCTCGTCACCGGGCAGCCCTGGGGCGCGCGCTTCGTGCCGCTGCCCGCGGGCGCGGCGGCGCTGCGCTTCGACGCGGATGACGTGCTGTATGACAGCGTGCGCGTCGCCTATCGCGGAGGTGCGCGATGACCCGCAGCTCGCGCGCGGCGTCGCTCGCGCTTGCAGTGACGATGACCGTCATGCTCGGCGTCGCGCCCGCCTCCGCGCAGACGGCGCGGCGCCCCGTCGCGTGCACCTCGTGCATCGCGGACTGGTACTACTTCGACGAGGACGCGTCAGGCGGCGTGCAGGACTGGAGCTGCGCGGGGAGCTCGTACGACGGGCACCGCGGGAGCGACTTCAGCTTGGCGGGCGGCAACGGCGCCATCGACACCGGCTACGACGTCGTCGCGGTCGCGGACGGCACGGTCATCGCCGCCGAGGACGGGCACTTCGATCACTGCTCGACCTGCGACGCGAGCGTCGACGCGCGCTGCGGGCTGGCCTTCGGCGGCGGCTTCGCCAATCACGTCGCGATCGATCACGGCGGCTACCGCGCTTGGTACGGCCATATGCGGCTCAGTTCCGTGCGCGTCGCGGTCGGCGATCACGTCAGCTGCGGGCAGGTGATCGGGCAGATCGGAAGCTCGGGCTGCACGACGGGCGCGCACCTGCACTTCGAGCCGCGCCCGCCGACGGGCGGCTACCTCACCGCGTTCGACCCGTTCGTCGGCGGCTGCTCGCCGCGCGCGACCTCGCTCTGGACCGACCAAGGCGCGCATCGCGGCCTGCCCGCCGCGACCTGCGACGGCAGCCCGCCGCCGCCCGTCTGCCCAGCGGGCACCTACGACATCTGGACCTGCGACAGCGCGCACACGCAGCGCCGGCGGTGCCTCGGCGGCGCCGACATGATCGAGCCCTGTCCGTACGGCTGCGAGTCTCGGCCGACGGGCGTCGACGACGTCTGCACCAGCCCGCCCGACGCGGACGGCGACGGCTCGCCCGCCGACGTCGACTGCAACGACGGCGACGCGTCCGTGCACCCCGGCGCGACGGATGTCTGCGGCGACGGCGTCGATCAGGACTGCGTCGGCGGCGACGCCTCGTGCACGCCCGTCGAGGACCTCGGCGGCGTGCCTGGCCCCGACGGCGGCACACCGATCCCCGTCGACGGCTCGATCCGCCCGGTCGACGGCGGCGTCGCCCCGATGGACGGGAGCGCGGCGCGCGCGGACCGCACGCTGCAAGGCGGCTGCGGCTGCCGGCTCGTTTGGAGCAGCGACGACCGCGGCGCGTGGCTCGCGCTCGCGGCTCTGCTCGGGCTGGTCGTGCGCCGCCGCTCGAGGGCGTGAGGCGCTCCGCGGCGGTACATCAGGGCGCGGGCGGCGCTGTCTTCAGGGCGCCGGGGGCGCTGTCTTCAGGGCGCCGGGGGCGCTGCGGCGGGCTTGGCGTTGCGGTGCTTCCACCACTCGAGGGCGGCGGGCAGCACCGAGACGAACACGATCAGGATGATGAACTTCTCGACGTGCTTGCCGACCCAGGCGAATTGCCCGAGGAAGTAGCCCATCAGCGTCATCGAGAGGATCCACGCGGCGGCGCCGATCACGTTGAAGACGGCGAAGTCGCGGTAGCGCATCTTCGCGACGCCCGCGACGACGGGCACGAACGTCCGCACCAGCGGCATGAAGCGCGCGATGATGATCGCCTTGCCGCCGTGCTTCTCGTAGAAGACGCGCGCCGCCTCGACGTGCGAGGGCTTGAAGAAGCGCGACTCCGGCTTCTTGAAGAGCGCGGGCCCGAGGCGCTTGCCGATCAGGTAGGAGGTCGCGTCGCCGAGCACCGCCGCGGGGATCAAGAGCGCCAGCAGCAGCGCGAGGTTGAGGTCGCCTTTCCCCGCGAAGAGCCCCGCGACGAAGAGCAGCGAGTCCCCCGGGAGGAAGAAGATCATCGCCCCCGTCTCGAGGAAGATGATGGCCGTCAGCGCCGGATAGCCCCCCCAGCGGATCAGGTCACCGGGGTCGCGGAGGTTGTGCAGGATCCACTCTAGGAAGGCCACGGCGCGCGTATAGCAGAGGGGATCTGCGACTACCAACAACGCTCCCCGCCGCGTCGGCCATTGCCACGGCCGCGCGGGCCGTGGGATATGTCGCAGCCGTGTCTGCCCTCCGAAACGCACTCCGCCGTGTCAGCCAGCCGTTCGAGCGCGCGCGCCTCCACCGCGCCCCCGCCCTCGTCGCGGCGCTCTCCGCGGCCCTCGCGCTCGCCCCTTGGGGCAGCGCCGGCTGTAAGTCGCGCGAGGGGCTGACGGTCGGCGCGTATCTCTCGATGACCGGGCAGACGGCGGACTTCGGCATCACGACCAAGCGCGGCTTCGACATGGCCTTCGAGGAGGTCAACCGCTCGGGCGGCGTGCGCGGCAAGCCCGTCTCGCTCGTCGTGCTCGACACGCAGGGCAAGGCCGACGAGGCGGGCAACGCCGTCGCGCGCCTGATCGACGTCGAGGGCTCGGTGGCCATCCTCGGCGAGGTCGCGTCGTCCCTCTCGCTCGTCGGCGGGCGCATCTGTCAGCGCAAGGGCGTGCCGATGATCTCGCCGTCCTCGACCAACGCGGCGGTGACGGAGATCGGCGATCAGGTCTTCCGCGTCTGCTTCATCGACCCGTTCCAGGGCTACGTGATGGCGCGCTTCGCGAGCGCGAACATGCACTACACGCGCGTCGCCGTGTTCCGCGACGTGCGCAACGACTACTCGCAGGGGCTCGCGCGCTCGTTCATCGAGGCGTTCCGCGGCGTCGGCGGGCAGATCGTCTCCGACCAGAGCTACGGCGCGGGCGACACGGACTTCGGCGCGCAGCTGACCTCGATGAAGGCAGCGAACCCCGAGGCGATCTTCATCCCCGGCTACTACGGCGACGTCGGCAACATCGCGCGGCAGGCGCGGCGCCTCGGCCTGCACGCGACGCTCCTCGGCGGCGACGGCTGG
>CAIUAC010001296.1 GCA_903896985.1 uncultured Sandaracinus sp. | reverse complement strand
CGCGGATGGACGAAGTCGATGAACGCCCGCGTGCGCGGTGGCACGTGCCTCCCGCCGACGTGAAGGATGTGCACGGGAGTCGGCGGGGGCGCGTAGCTCTCGAGCAGGTTGACGAGGGTGCCCGCGCGAAGCGCCTCGTGCACCACGACGACGGGCAAGCGCGCGACGCCGAGGCCTCGCTCGGCGGCTCTCCGCAGGACCACGAAGTCGTCGCTGACGAGTCGCCCGCTCACCGGGACCTCCGTGGCGCGCTTGCCCTTGCCAAACGGCCACGTGGTCCGCACCGCCGTCCCCGACTTGGTGAAGCGTAGGCACGAGTGCGCAGACAGGTCGGAAGGGCGCCGCGGCGTTCCATGGCGCTCGAGGTACGCGGGGCTCGCGACGACGCGGTAGGCGGAGCTCCCGATGAGCTTGGCGACCAGCGATGAGTCGGGCAGCGCGCCGGTCCGAATCGCGATGTCGAAACGCTCGGCCACGAGCTCCACCTGGCGGTCCGTCAGGTGCACCATCACCTCGAGCCGCGGATAGGCGTCGAGAAAGTCGGCGACGATCGGGGCGAGGAACGTCTCTCCCAGCGGGATCGTGGTCGTCACGCGGAGCTTGCCGCGCGGCTCGCGCTGAAGCTCCGTCACCGCCGCCTCGGCTGCGTCGAGCCGCGCGATCGCCCCCTCGGCCTCCTCGACGAACGCGGAGCCGGCGTCGGTGAGCGCGAGCGTGCGCGTCGTCCTCTGGAGCAGCTGCACGCCGAGCTGCTCTTCGAGCTCGGCGACCTTGCGACTGACGGTGGTCTTCGGCATCCCGAGCGCACGCGCCGCGCTCCGGAAGCTGCCCTCCTGGACGACGCGCACGAGCACCCAGGCAGCGTTGAGATCGAAGTGGCCCATGAGCGGGACAGTCTATCCCGCTAGGCGACGCTTGTCCTGCTTCCTCGGCAGCCGCAGGTTGGCCCGGCTCACTCCACTCGACTCAGAACAGGGCACTCCGTGAAACTCTCGACCTCCACCCACCTCGGAAGACTGCAGCTTGGAAACCGCGTCGTCATGGCGCCGATGACCCGCAGCCGCGCGGACGTGCACGGGGTGGTGGGCGAGCAGACCGTTCGCTACTACGTCCAGCGCGCGACCGCGGGGCTCATCATCACCGAGGCGACGAATGTGTCGCCGGACGCCGTCGGTTCTCCGCTCACGCCGGGCATCTGGAGTGACGCGCAGACCGAGGCCTGGAAGACGGTGACGAGCGCGGTCCACGCGGCGGGCGGCACGATCGTGATGCAGCTCTGGCACACGGGGCGCGTGGGCCACTCGGAGGTTCGCGGCGGTCGCCTTCCCGTCGCTCCCTCTGCCATCGCCATCCAGGGCCAGAAGCACTTCACAGCCTCCGGTCCCAAGGACTACGAGGTCCCGCGCGCGCTCACGACCGACGAGGTCCGCGCGACCATCGACGACTTCGAGACAGGCGCGAAGAACGCCAAGGCCGCAGGGTTCGACGGCGTCGAGCTTCACGGCGCGTTCGGCTACCTGCCGCACCAGTTCCTCGTCGACTCGTCGAACCAGCGCACGGACGAATACGGCGGCAGCCTCGAGAACCGGGCGCGCTTCGTGCTCGAGGTCATGGAGCGCCTCGTTCGAGTGTGGGGCGAGGGCCGCGCAGGCCTTCGCCTGTCACCGACGCTGGCCTACAACGGGATGGTCGACTCCGATCCGCGCGCGACGTTCTCGTATGTGATCGAGAGGCTCAACGCGCTGCCGCTCGCGTACCTGCACCTGATGCGCGCGACGCCCGACGCCGAGCGGTTCCCGCACTGGCCGAAGGACACGCTCGCGACGTTCGGTCCGCTGTTTCGCGGCCCCCTCATCGTCAACGGCGGCTACGACCGCGACTCGGCGGAGGCGGTGCTCGAGGCTGGCGCCGCGCACGCGGTCTCGTTCGGCGCGCCGTTCGTGTCGAACCCCGACCTCGTCCATCGCTTCGAGACCGGCGCGCCGCTCGCCGCCGGAGACCGCAGCACCTTCTACGGCGGTGGCGAGAAGGGGTACGTCGACTACCCGGCGCTGCCCCGGGACGCGGCGCCCGCGGCGAAGGGCTACTGGCTGGTGCTGGCGAGCGTCACGAACCCGGCCCAGTTCGGCAAGTACGCCGCGCTCGCCGGGCCCACGCTCGCCTCGTACGGAGGGCGCGTGCTGGCGCGCGGGGACGTCGCGGAAGTCGTCGAAGGCTCGATGCCGCGGCGCCCATATTTCGTGGAATTCCCGAGCTACGCAGCCGCGAAGGCGTGCTTCCGCTCCGCGGCCTACCAGGACGCCATCGCGCTGCGGGCTGGCGCCGCCGAGTTCGACATCGTCGTCGTCGAGGGGATCGGCGCATGATGGGACGAGCGCCGACGTTCGAGGAGATCAGCGGCGCGCTCGCGCACCACGAGACCTCACTCTCGAGGAACGCATGAACGCCGCACTTTGGATTCTGCAGGGACTGCTCGCCTTCGCCGTGTTCGGCGCGGGAGCCTTCAAGCTCGTCACGCCCCACGCCAAGCTCGCCGAGAAGATGAAGTGGGCGGTGACCTGGCCGCCCGCGCGCGTGAAGCTCCTCGGTCTCGCGCAGGTCCTGGGCGCAGTGGGCGTCGTCGCGCCCTGGGCCACGGGGATCATGCCCGTGCTCACGCCCGTCGCCGCCTGCTGCCTGCTCGTGCTGATGCTCGGCGCGGTCAAGACGCACGTCGACCTCGAGGAGCCCCTCGCTGCGCCGGTCGTGCTGTCGGTGCTCGCGCTCGTCATCGCGCTCGGGCGCTTCGGTGTCCTCGGCGTGAGCTGAAGGGGCACTGCGAAGGCGCTCGTGCCTTCACGCGCGATGTGATCGACGAGGCGTCCGTGCGCGTTGCCACGGCGCGCGGCGTTCCGCATCCCGCGGAACAGGCGCCTGCGCGGAACGGTGCGTTGCCAATCGTTCAGGCTCTTGGTGCGTTCCACGGTATGCGGAACGCGCTAACAAGCGGAACAATGGTGCGCCAAACCCTCGAAATCCTGCGCCGCCGCTCTGGGCGTCGGAGAGCGCTCTCCGCGGCCGTGCTCGTTGCTGGCCTGCGAGGTGAGCGGCGCCGCGAGCGCTCGACAGCGGAGCGCGTCTCTCCGAGGCGCAGCCGCTGACGGCTATTTGCTCGGAGCCGCTTCGCCAGCCGTGCGCCAGGGACGCAGCAGGCGCTCGCTCAGGTCCCACAAGCTCGCTCCGTCGCTCGGCCGCTCGCGCAGGTTGCGGGCGGGCTTTCGCTTCGTGCGCGCGTAGTAGGCGTCCTTTGCGCGGCTCGCCCGTAGCTGCTCTGCGACGAGGGCGAGCTCGTCGCCGGCCTTCGGCACGGGGACTCCCATGAGCGCGTTGGCGAGCTGCACCACGAGGCGCATCGGCTGCGGCTCGCTCGCGAGGATCTTCGTCCTCACGAGCCCAGGCATGTAGACGTTCATCGGGACGGGGACGCGTCGATTCCACTCGCGGGCGAAGACCTGCATCGCCCACTGCCATCGGCCGAGCGCCTTCATCGACGAGAACCCGCTCGGCGTGGAGGGGTCCTCGAGGTCGAGGCGCTCGAGGTTGAGGCCGACGACCGTCAGCACCTGCGAGTCGGTGGTCCGGCGCAGCACGTCCTCGAGCGCCCAGGCCAGCAGGACGCGCCCAAGATAGCCCACCGCGAAGTTCGCCTCGAAGCCCTCGGAGGTGCGCGTGTGCGCCTGCGTGATCGAGTTCGCGTTGAGCAGGAGCAGGTCGAGGCGCTCGTGGGACTTCACGAACTCCGCGGCGACGCGCTGCACATCGGCCATCACGCTGAGGTCTCCGACGAGCACCGAGATCTTTGCGGCGGGCAGCGCCGCTTGGAGCTCAGCGACGGTGGCCGCGCCCTTGTCACGGCTGCGCCCCGTGACGACGACCTCCCAGCCGTCGGCGAGCAGCCTCCGCGCGGTGGCCTTGCCGATTCCGTCGGTCCCTCCGGTGATCAGCGCGAGTCGTGCGGTCGTCATGAGCGGCCCTCGGTCAGGATTGGAGTGCGGTCGTTGGACACGTCGGCCGCGAGGTGCTCGACCATCCAGTCGGCGACGTCCGCTCGGGAGATCCACTCGTTGAGCGGGAACGAGTCGAGCTGCCGCACGCGCTTGCTCACTGGCCCATCTTTGAGCCCCGTGGGCCTCACGCAGCACCAGTCGAGGCCGCTCGCCGCATACACCTGCTCCATTCCCTCGAGGTCGCGGTAGTTCGCGCCCACGTTCGACCAGCGGATGAAGAACCGCATCATCCAGTTGAGCCCCTCGCGGCTATCGCCAACGCCGGCTGCGCTCACGGCGATCACGCGCCTCACGCCGTGTCGCTTCATCGCGTCCACGAGGAGCGCCGCCGTCCGTGAGGTGAAGTCCGGCGGGGACACGAGATCGCTCCACGGGTTCGACGCCTTCGCCCTCCGGATGCCGAGCGCCGACAACACGGCCTCTTGGCCGACGACGGCGGCGTCGATGGCGCCCTCGCGCTGCACGTCGTCGACGACGAGTCGCGCGGCGCCGGGGACGTCCACGCGGGTCCGCGACATGGCCGTGACCTCGTGACCCGCAGCGGTCGCGAGCCGCACCAGGTGAGCGCCGACGCCGCCGGACGCTCCGAGCACCAGGACCTTCATCGCGCCTCCTCGGCCGCGCTCAAGCGCAAGGTCGTGGCCCGGTCCTCGAGTTGGTCGAGCACCGGAGAGCGCGCGGAACGAGCGGAGGCGGCGGGCATGAGTGGCTCCTCGGAGGTCGGGCGTCGCGTCGTTAAGTGCGTGCGCACGCACCTAGTTG
>CAIUAC010001295.1 GCA_903896985.1 uncultured Sandaracinus sp. | reverse complement strand
GGTCGCGAGGGAGCAGGCGTCGCCGGGGAGCGGGCAGTTCTGCAGGTAGATGTCGCAGGGCTCGGGGCGCGGGCGGCAGACCTGCACGCACGCGTCGCCGATCGTGCCGAAGCAGCGGTCCTCACCGCCGCAGAAGCCGAGCGAGCCCTGCGGGCACATCTTGTTGCAGGTGAAGCCGCCGCCGAAGTTGAGGCAGAGCAGCCCCGGCTGACAGTCGCCGCCGCTGACGCAGGTCGCGCCCTCGACCTTGGCGTCCACGGCGATGGCGAGGCACTCGGTCATGCCGGTCGCGTTCGGGCGGCAGCTGAAGCCGGCGCCGCACGAGTCCGGGACGAACGGGTCGCAGGCGCCCGTCGCCGTGCACGGCATCGACACGAGGCCGAGGTCGCTCGACGCGTCCGCGACGTCCGCGTCCATGCTGACGGCGCCATCGTCGGGCTGCCCAGCGTCGTCGAGGGTGCCGAGATCCGGCGCGGGGCCGAGGTCGGGCTGCGGGCCGAGGTCCCAGCCGTTCGCGTCGACCGGCGCGCCGAGATCGCTCGGCCCCGAGTCCGCGCGCGGGCCGAGGTCACGGAGCGGCGGCGGGCCGCTGTCGGTTCCACCACAGGCCGCGAGCGCACCGGCGAGGACGAGCGTGAAGAGGAGGCGCATGGCCGCGAGTCTACCCGCTCTCCGCGCGCAGTGGGCGCCTCGCGGGCGCTTTCCCCAAGCCTGGCCGCGCCGATCAAAGGCTGCTAACCCTTCCCCCCCCATGAAGCCAGACCTGCGCGATCTCAGTCCGCCGAAGCCCCCCGCGACCGACGCTGCGCACGACGAAGAGCTCACAGCCATCCCCGCCGACGAGGAGCGTGTCCTCCTCCGCGTGCAGAAGAACCTCGCCGCGCAGAGCATCGCGCCGTCCAACGGCGGCACGGACTACGACGCGGACCTGCTCGCGCTCCGCGACCAGATCTCCGAGGCGCGCATGGAGGATGTGCCGCCGCTGATCCAGGAGATGGAGCGCCTGCAGCAGATCGCGAACCGCCGCGCGCAGGTCTCGACCGCGCCCGCCGACCCGCTCTCGCCGTACTTCGGCCGGATGGTCCTCGAGGAGGGGAACCGCAAGCGCGAGGTGCTGATCGGCAAGGCGACGTACCTCGACGGGCGCACCGGCATCCGCATCGTCGACTGGCGCGACGCGCCGGTCAGCCGGCTCTTCTATCGCTACGACGAGGGCGACGACTACGAGGAGAATTTCGGCGGCAAAGAGGTGCACGGCAACGTGCTGACGCGCCGCAGCCTCGCGATCATCGAGGGTTCACTCCGCCGGATCGTCTCGCCGCAGGGCACCTTCCTCAAGCGCCGCGAGCAGTGGGAGCGCGCGGGCGCGAGCACGCGGCTCAGCGGCGGCGCGGGCGCGGCCGATCGCCCCGACCACTATCACCGCCCCGGCAAGCTCGGTATCGGGCGCGACGGCGACGGGCGCGCGGACAAGTTCCTCCCCGAGATCGCGTCGCTGATCGATCCGCGGCAGTTCGAGCTGATCACGAAGGCGTCCTCCGGCCTCGTCGTCATCCAGGGCGGCGCGGGCTCCGGCAAGACGACCATCGGCCTGCACCGCCTCGCGTACCTCGCCTACGAGGACCCGAAGCGCTTCAAGGTCGACAAGATGCTGATCGTCGTCTTCAACACGGCGCTCGCTCGCTACATCTCGAAGGTGCTCCCGGCGCTCGGCGTCGAGGGCGTGCCCGTCGTCACCTACGACGCCTGGGTGCAGAAGCTCCGGCACGTGCACCTGCCGCGCGTCCCGCGGAAGTACAGCGACGAGACGCCGACGGTCGTCATCCGCATGAAGAAGCACCCGGCGATGCTGCGCGCGATCGACGCTTACGTCGCCACGCTCGGGGACCGCGCCGAGGAGAAGCTGCGCGCGTCCCTCGCGGGCACCGCGGGCGCCGACGAGGCGATCAGCCGCTGGCGCAAGGGCGCGAAGAAGCCGCTCGCCGTGCGCGTCGAGCTGCTGTCGCTCTGGGCCAACGGCGACGAGGCTGGCAGCAAGGCGCCGCCGCTCCCGGTGCGGCACGCGGTCGACCGCGCGAGCTCGTCGATGCGCGAGTTCGCGCGCGATGTGTTCACGGCGTTCGCCGACATCACGACGGATCGCACGACCCTCGGCGCCATCTTCGCGGCGCACGGCGGGGGCGCGCTCTCGGCCGAGGATCTCGACGAGGCGCACAAGTGGTGCGCGATGCGCATCGGCTCCGCCGTCAACGAGATGGAGGCGCGCGCCGGGATCACCGAAGAAAAGAAGGAAGAGCGCGACTCCCGCAAGTCGCTCGAGGAGGAGGAGGCGGCCGAGGTCGACCCCGACGAGGAGCGCGAGCGCCGCACGGGCATCGACGGGCGCGACGAGGAGGAGGAGGCGCGCGCGACCCTCGATCACGAGGACGACACGCTCCTGCTCCGCCTCTGGCAGCGCATGCGCGGCCCGCTCCGGAAGCCCGGCGCGCAGGGCGGCTCAGGCGCGGCGCGCAGGTCCGCGCGCGGCGGGGGCAAGGAGGCGCTGCAGTACGAGCACGTCCTGATCGACGAGGCGCAGGACCTCTCGCCCGTCGAGATGTCCGTCGTGCTCGACACCGTCTCCGCGCAGAAGAGCGTCACGCTCGCCGGCGACGTCGCGCAGCGCCTGCACATGGACAACGGCTTCACGAACTGGCGCGGCGTGCTCGACGACCTCGGCCTGCAGTCGACCGACGTCGAGCCGCTCGAGGTCAGCTACCGCTCGACCAAGGAGATCATCGACTTCGCGATGCACGTCCTCGGGCCGCTCGCGGGCAAGCCCGGCAAGGCGACGCGCGAGGGCGCGCCGATCGAGCTGTTCAGGTTTGCGCACTCCGGCGACGCGGTCGGCTTCCTCGGTGAGGCGCTCCGCGATCTCGTCCGCGCCGAGCCGCTCGCGTCGATCGCCATCGTCGCGCGCTACCCCGAGCAGGCGGACATCTACTACCGCGGGCTCGCGAACGCGGAGGTCCCGAACCTGCGCCGCATCGCCGACCAAGACTTCCCGTTCAAGGCGGGCATCGACGTCACCGACGTGCGCCAAGTGAAGGGCCTCGAGTTCGACTACGTCGTGCTGATCGAGGTCAGCGCCGCGTCGTACCCCGCCGACGACGAGGCGCGGCATCTGCTGCACATCGCCGCGACGCGCGCCGCGCATCAGCTGTGGATCACCTCGACGGGCGCGCCCTCGAAGCTGATCCCCGAAGAGCTCGTCGAGCGCGGGCTCTGAGCGCGCCCCAAGCGGCTCGAGACAGCGCGGTCGGAGGCGCCCACGCTTCGTGAGCGGCGGCACACCGCGGAGGGTGCCGCCGCTAGCGCGCGCTCAGCCGCGCGTGCACATCCCGCTGACGCAGACGTGCCCGGTGCCGCAGGTGCCTCCGACGCAGCACATCTCGCCGGTGTAGCCGCACGCGACGCACGAGCCGCCGACGCAGCTGTTGGGCGCCTCGCAGGGATACGGGAACACGCCCGGGTCGGTGCAGCAGATCGAGCCGCGCGCCCCACACGCGACGCACGAGCCGCCGCTGCAGGTCGCGCCGCCCGCGCAGCTCGTGCCGCCGCAGCACGCCTGGCCGACGGCGCCGCAGCCGCCG